>NZ_BLTE01000017.1 GCF_013019105.1 Fundidesulfovibrio magnetotacticus | reverse complement strand
CAGGAAGCTTGAGCGCGTCGATCCCCTCTACCGGCTCACCACGGACATCATGGAGCACTTCGAGCGCGAGCACCTGCCGAAATCGTTGCAGGGTTCGCTTAAGCGGCTGTTCACGCGCTGCCCGCACGAGTTCCTGGACTTCTACAAGGAAATGCGCGCCGTGGCCGACGAGATGGTCGCGCGCACGCACCGGGGCGGCAGCGCGTCCTGACCCGCCGAGGCCCAGGCCCCGGTAGGGAACTGCGAGCGTACGAAGGCGAGGGGGAGGGGCCGCCGCATCCGACGGCCCCGGTGGGGAGCTAGTTCGTGAAGGACTTGCGGGCTTCCGTGACGCCCAGGACCTGGCCGCCCTTGCCGAGGGCTTTCACTGTTATCTTGTACGTGTGCGTGGAAGACCCCGTAAAGCACGGCCCGAGCAAACCGGGCACAGTGCCCTCGGCCAGCACGGAGCCGCCGGGGTGCTTCACCTCTGCGGTGCCGTGGTCGTAGTTGTTGTAGCTCAGGTCGATCATCTTGAATTCGAACGCCTCGGTCCCCTGGGGAACGTTGAGAAGGAGCACCTCAGGGAAAGGTCCCTGGCAGCGGTTCTTTATCTTGAATTTTAAATCGATGGCGAACTTGCCGTCGCCGCTGTCGGCAAGCTGCGCCTGCTTGTCGCATCCGGACACGAGAAGAAGAGCAACCAGAACCAGAAAGAGATGTCGCATACCGCCTCGCACATTTAAGGGGAAGCCCGGGATGGATACGCCGACCAGAGCCAATGGGCGACCGGGAGGGAAGCACCGGGGCCTTACGCCCACGAATCGGGGCGGAGACCGAAATCATGACAGAATATCGACCGACTAACAATAACTGATTGGAAAAGCACGAAAGATGCTCATCGGTCATGGGAACCTTCAAGGCGGCCGGTCGCTGATTCGTGTCCGGGAGGGGGGCGCGGCGGCGCATCATGCGCTGCCCGCAAGAGACTCCGGATACCTGTAAGGGGATGCGTGCCCCGGAGCGATCAATCCCCTCACGCCCGACGGCGCGAGGACAGAGCCCGCCATAACGCAGCGGCAGACAGGAGCGGCAGCCAGACCCAAAGCAGTTCCGAGAAAAGCACCCGCAGGCCAGCACCGCTGAAGAACCGCGAACTGGCCAGGGGCGCGGCCTCGATTGGCCGCAAAGCGGCGAAGAACCGCTCCGCGCTCCAGGGCCAGAACAGCGCAACGCCCCGACCTCCGTCCGTGAAGGCGTCCATCACGGCGTGGGACGCCGCGCACGCGACAAGGAACAACCACGCCCTGGCGAACGGGACGCCCATACGGCGGTGGAACAGCGCGAAGACCGTCGACAACGCGGCCGCCAAGGCCAGGGAATGGCTCGCCCCGCGATGCCCGAAGTCCGCCCCGTAGGGCACGCCCAGCCGGAAGGCCAGCACGTCAAGGTCCGGCAGGAGGGAGAGCGCCGCGCCTACCGCCACGAGACGCCAGGGCAGGACTTCGCTCCCGAGGGCCAGGGCTGCGGCAAGTGGCACTGCGGGGTGGGTGAAAACGGACGGCACGGCGGGATGTTAGGCGATGCGAAATCGGTTGTAAACTATCGAATGGACTCATTCGTATTCACTTGAGCGAACCCGTGGTCCCACGGCTCCAGCACGGCCGCCGCGCGCACCGGGAAGCCGTCCGGGGCCAGGGCCGAGGCCAGCCCCATGAACCAGAAACGCACGCCGCGCGGTAGGAGGGCCGTGCGGTCCAGGTTCTCGAAGCTCACGATCCCGGCCAGACAAAGTGCGCGTTCCGCCTCCAGGTCCAGCGGAAACTCCACGGCCTGGGCCACGAAGGGAGGCCGGGCCTCCAGCACGGCCTCAAGCTCCGCGCCCTCCAGGGGGAAGTCGGCGTAGATCAGGCCCAAACCCGGCGCGACAGGGCCTGCCCCGCGCACCACGGCCCAGCCGCAGAGGCGATCCAGGCTCAGTTCCTCCAGGCGATCTCCCTCCGGGGCCATGTGCCAGGGCGCGTTGACGTGCGTGCCCGCGTGGCTGCCCAGGCTCACGGCGTGGAGCCGCCAGCCGTGCTGCTCCAGCGTGTGCAGCGGGCTGGCCTGCACGGGCGGGTCGCCGGGGTAGCGTCCCCGGGGATCGTCCGGGGGGAGCGTCAGGTCGATCAGGCGCACGGCGGACTCCTTCAAAGAAGAGCGGCGAGGCCCCGTGGGAACCCCGCCGCGTAACGTTGCGTGGTCAGCGGTGGACGGGCTCGGGCTCCGGAGTCTCGGAGTGGCGACCCATGCGCTTGCCCATCCAGGTCTGGAAACGGTCGAGATAGATGTAGTAGACGGGCGTGAAGTAGAGCGTGAGCAGCTGCGACACCATCAGGCCGCCCACCACGGCCAGGCCCAGGGGCCGCCTTGCCTCGCCGCCCGCGCCCCAGCCCAGGGCGATGGGCAGGGTGCCCATGAGCGCGGCCATGGTGGTCATCATGATGGGCCGGAAGCGCACCATGCAGCCCTGGAAGATGGCCTCGGCGGGCGCGATGTCCGAGCCGCGCCGGGCCTCCAGGGCGAAGTCGATCATCATGATGGCGTTCTTCTTCACGATGCCGATGAGCATGATGATGCCCACGAAGCCGTAGATGTCGAGTTCGTGGCCGAAAAGCATGAGCGTGGCCAGCGCGCCCGTGCCCGCCGAGGGCAGGCCCGAGAGGATGGTCAGCGGGTGGATGAACGACTCGTAGAGGATGCCCAGCACGATGTAGATCACCACGATGGAGAGCCCCACCAGGAGCGACATGCCCGTCAGCGACGACTGGAACGCCTGGGCCGTGCCCTCGAACTTGGTGGAGAACGAGCCGGGCAGGGTGGCGCGGGCCACGCCCTCCACGGCCTCCACGGCCTGGGAGAGTGAGACGCCCGGGCGCAGGTTGAAGGAGAGGGTCACGCTGGGCAGCTGGCCGGAATGGTTCACCGAGAGCGGCCCCACGCCCATGGAGCGCTTCACCAGCACGTCCAGGGGCACGAGTTTGGCGGTGACGGGCGAGCGCACGTAGAGCTTGCTCATGAGGGACGGGTCGTTCTGGAACTCGGGGAGCAGCTCCATGATCACCTGGTAGTCGGAGTTGGGGGCGTAGATGGTGGAGATCTGGCGGTTGCCGTAGGAGGTGTAGAGGGCGTCCTCGATCTGGCGCGCGGTGATGCCCAGGGCGGCGGTCTTGTCGCGGTCGATCTCCAGGAACACCTGGGGGTTTTTGAGCTGGAGGTCGGAGTTCACGTCCTGGAGCAGGGGGATCTCGCGCAGCTTGTTCTCCAGTTCCACCGAATAGTTGAAGAGGTCCTGGGTGTTGGGGTTCTGCAGGGTGAACTGGTAGAGGCCCTTGGTGGCCATGCCGCCCAGTCGGATGGGTGGCGGGTTCTGCATGAAGGCCATGATGCCGGGCACCTGGGCCAGCTTGGGGCGCAGCTTCTGGATCACCTGATCGGCGGAGAGGGGACGCTCGTGGCGCGGCTTGAGCTTCACGAACAGGCGCCCCGAGTTGAGCGTGGACACGGGGCCGCCCGCGCCCACCACGGACATGTAGCCCTCCACGTTCTCGTCGGCGGCGATGATCTCCATGATCCGCTTCTGCTTCTCCACCATGGCCGGAAAGCTGATGCCCTGCTCGGCCTCGGTGACCACCGAGAGCTGCCCGATGTCCTCGCTGGGCAGGAAGCCCTTGTTGATGGCCCCGAAGAGCCACACCGTCACGCACAGCAGCACCCCCGAGAAGGCCAGGGTGATCCTCCGCCGGGCGATGACCACGCGCAGGGTGCGCTCGTAGGTTTTAAGCAGGGCCTCGAAGCCCTTCTCGATGAGCCAGTAGAGCCTGCCGTGGCGCTCGCCCGCGTGGGACTTGAGCCACAGCGAGCAGAGCATGGGTGTGAGCGAGAGCGAGACGAACCCCGAGAAGAGGATGGCCACGCTGATGGTCACGGCGAATTCCTTGAAGAGCCTGCCCACCACGCCGCCCATGAAGAGCACGGGGATGAACACCGCCGTGAGCGAGACGGTCATGGAGAGGATGGTGAAGCTCACTTCCCGGGAGCCTTCGTAGGCGGCCTGGAGGGGCGGCTTGCCCATTTCCATGTGGCGCACGATGTTCTCGAGCATGACGATGGCGTCGTCCACCACGAAGCCCACCGAGAGCGTGAGGGCCATGAGCGAGATGTTGTTCAGGCTGAAGCCCGCCATCTGCATCACCGCGAACGTGCCCACCAGCGAGAGCGGCAGGGCCAGCGAGGGGATGAGCGTGGCCGAGAGGTTGCGCAGGAAGAGGAAGATCACCAGGATCACCAGGAACACCGTGAGCAGCAGCGTGAACTGCACGTCCTCCACCGATTCCTTGATGGAGAGCGAACGGTCGATCATGATCTCCATGTTCACCGAGGCCGGGAGCTGCGCCTTGAACTCCGGCAGGAGCTTCTTCACGGCCTCCACCACGGCCACGGTGTTGGTGCCGGGCTGGCGCTGCACGGCCAGCACGAAGCCGGGCTCGCCGTTGAAGAAGTTGCGCCGCCTGTCGTTCTCCACGGAGTCGATGGCGCGCCCGATCTCGTTCAGGCGGATGGGCGCGCCGTTCTTGTAGGCCACGATCACGGGGCCGAAGAACTCCGCGCGCACCAGCTTGCCGGAAGACTGCACCGTGAACTCGCGCTTGGGGCCGGACACCGTGCCCGTGGGCAGGTTGGAGTTGGCCCGGCGCACGGACTCGGCCACCTCGTCGATGCCGATCTCGCGGGAGGCCAGGGCGTCGGGGTCCAGCTGCACGCGCACGGCGTACTTCTGGGAGCCGTACACCGAGACCTGCGACACGCCGCTGACCATGGAGATGCGCTGGGCCATCATGTTCTCGGCGTATTCGTTCAGGTCGGAGAGGCGCATGGTGGGCGAGGTGAGCGCCAGATAGAGCACGGGCTGGTCGGCGGGGTTCACCTTGCGGTAGGTGGGCGGGTTGGGCATCTCCGAGGGCATGTTGCGCACGGCCAGGGCGATGGCGGAGTTCACGTCCTGGGCGGCGGCGTCGATGTTGCGCGAGAGGTCGAACTGGAGCGTGACGCGCGTGGTGCCCAGGGTGGAGTTGGAGTTCATGGAGTCCAGGCCCGCGATGGTGGAGAACTGCTTCTCCAGGGGCGTGGCCACCGAGGAGGACATGGTCTCGGGGCTGGCGCCGGGGAAGCTGGCGGTCACCTGGATGGTGGGGAAGTCCACGTTGGGCAGGTCGGAGACGGGCAGGGCCTTGTAGGCCATGGCCCCGAAGATGAGGATGGCCGCCATGACCAGGGTGGTCATGACGGGGCGTCGGATGAAACCGGAGGAGAGGCTCATTGGGCCTTCTCCCCGGACGCCTTGGCGTCCTTGGAGCCCGGGGCCGCCTTGGCGTCCTTGGAGCCCGGGGCCGCCTTGGCGTCCTTGGCGTCCTGCGCCGCCTTGGAATCCTTGGGCGCGAGGACCGCGTCCTGGGCGTCCCTGACGGCCTTGATCTCAACGGCGGCCCCCGGAGTGAGGCGCACGTGTCCGTCGGTGACCACCTTGTCGCCCGCCGCGAGGCCCTTGAGGATCACCATGCGTTCGCCCACGATCTGCCCGGTCTCCACGGGGCGCAGGGCGGCGGTGTTGTCCTGGCCCACCACGTAGACGAAGGGCCCCTGGAGCCCCTGCTGCACGGCTGCGGATGGCGCGGTGAGCACGCCCTCGCGGCTCTCCAGGTTGAGCGTCACCTTGGCGAACTGTCCGGGCCAGAGGCGCTTGTCCTTGTTGGCGAAGAGGCCCTTGAGCTTGATGGTGCCCGTGGCGCGGTCCACGGAGTTGTCCACGCTGGCCAGCACGCCCTTCTCGGGGCGGGACTCTTCGCCCGCCACGGCGGCCAGCACCTCCAGGGGGGCCTTGCCCATGTGGGCGGTCACGGCGGGGAGGTGCTGCTCGGGCAGTGCGAAGCTCACATAGATGGGCTGCACCTGGTTGAGCACCAGGAGGTTGCGGTCGTCGTTGGCCTTGATCACGTTGCCCACGTTCACGAGCACCGTGCCCACGCGCCCGGCGAAGGGAGCCTTGATCACGGAGTAGTCCATCTGGAGCCTGGCCTGCTCGATCTGTGCCTCGGAGAGCTTGATGGAGGCGCGCAGGCTCTTGGCGTCGGTGGAGGCCTGGTCGAACTGCTGCTGGCTCACCACGTCCTTCTGCTTCAGGCCGGAGTAGCGGTTGAAGTCGTCCTCGGCCTTCTTGAGCAGGGCCTGGTCGCGTTCGAGCTTGCCCTGGGCCTCCTTGAGGGCGGCCTGGAAGGGGCGCTGGTCCAGCACGAAGAGCACGTCCCCGGCGGCCACCTCCTGGCCGTCGCGCACGCGCTGCTCCACGATGAGCCCGCCCACCTGGGTGCGCACGGCGGCGCTCTGGTAGGGCTCCACGTTGCCCACGGCCGTGAGGCTCACGGGAAGGCTGCCCAGCGTGGCTTCGGCCACGGTGACCGGCACGGCCCGGCGCCCCTGCCCCTGCTGTTGCTTCTTCCCGTCGGAGCACCCGGCCGCGAAGGCCAGGCAAAGGCAGAGGCCCAACGACACCAAAAGCGAAAGGCGAAGTTTCATGCGGTTCCTTCCTGGGCGAGGCCGCGCAGGGCGGCGAGGCTGAAGCGGACGATGTGGTTGGTGATCTCGTCGAGCCCTTGGGAATCGTAGGTCACGCCGGGGCAGACGATTTCGATCACGGGCTTGGAGCGACAGAAGTGCAGGCACTGGCCCACCACGGAAAGGGCGCAGCGCCTGGCCAGAGGGGAATCCCCGGGCAGGTCCATGATGCGGGCCACGATGGCCGCGAGGCGGTCCACGTTGGGCAGGATGGAGGCGCGCGCCACGTTCTCCAGGGCCGGGGAGGGGTCGGAGAGCTCGCGGGCCATCAGGCGCGAGAGCCAGGTGGGGCGGCCCTCGCCCAGGTTGCGGTCCAGCATGGAGCGCACGAAGACCCGCAGGGCCTCCTCCGGTCCGGCCTGGGCCTGCAGGGACCCGGGCGGGTGGCGGCGCAGGCTTTCCTGGTGGCAGTGTTCCAGCAGGGCCTTGTAGAGACCTTTCTTGCCCCCGAAATGGTAGTTCACCGAGGCCACGTTGGCCCCGGCCCGGGAGCAGATCTCCCGGATGGTGGCCCGGTGGTAGCCCTTGGCGGCGAAGGCCTCGCCGGCGGCGTCCAGAAGGCGCTGTTTGGTTTCGTCGTGTTCGTTGGCTTGGAGCACGTCTTGCCTCAAACGGTTGTTTCAATCGGCCGTTTGGCCTCATTGCTTCTAGCGGGCAAAGGGCGTATTGGCTAGCCCCCGAGGCATTACCGGAATGACAGGAACTCCCCCCCCCAATCCCTTCGCGGCCAAACCCTGGGCCTGCCTGGGCGTGGCCGCCACGGGCACGTTCATGGCCACCCTGGACGGCGGCATCGTCAACGTGGCCCTGCCCACCATCGCCCAGGGCTTCGGCGCGGACCTGCCCGTGGCCCAGTGGGCCGTCACGGTCTACCTGCTGGTGATCGCCTGCCTGCTGCCCGCCTTCGGCCGCCTGGGCGACATGCACGGCAGGCGGCGCAAATACCGCGCGGGCTTCCTGATCTTCGCCGGGGCCTCGGCCCTGTGCGGGGCGGCGGGGTCCATGGGCTGGCTCATCGCGGGGCGGGCGCTCCAGGCGGTGGGCGCGGCGCTGCTCATGGCCAACGGCCCGGCCATCGTGGTCATGAGCTTCCCGGGGCCGGAGCGGGGCCGGGCCCTGGGCATGATCGGCATGGTGGTCTCCCTGGGGTCGCTGGCGGGCCCCTCCCTGGGCGGCCTCCTGGTGGACCTCTTCGGCTGGCCCTCCATCTTCTACGTGAATCTGCCCGTGGGACTGGCCGGGGCCTTTTTCGCCGGGCGCATCCTGCCCGACGACCGGCGCGAGACCCACGAGCGCTTCGACCTGCCCGGCGCGGCGCTCTACGCCGTGGGCGTGGTGTTCCTGCTCACGGCCGTGACCCACGGCGGGCGCTGGGGCTGGAGCTTCCCGGGCACGCTGGCCTGCTTCGGCGTGGCGGCGGCCGGTCTTGCGCTCTTCCTGCACCGTCAGGCTCGCGTGGCCCATCCGGTGGTGGACCTCTCGCTCTTTCGCATCCCGGAGCTGGCCCTGGGCAACCTGGCCTCTCTGTTGGCGTTCATGGCGCTTCTGGCCAACGCGGTGCTCCTGCCGTTCTTCCTGGCGCGGGTGGTGGGCCTGGGGCCTGGCGAGACGGGGCTGGTGATGGCCGTATTGCCCCTGGCCATGTCCTTCGTGGCCCCGCTTTCGGGCTTCGCCTCGGAGAAGGTGAGCCACGCCCTGCTCACGGGTGCGGGCATGGCCTGCGTGGCGGGTGGCCTCTATTCCCAGACGCTGCTCGCGGCCTCGGCCGGGTTCTGGCGCTGCGCGGCGGGGCAGGCGATTCTGGGCGTGGGCTTCGGGCTGTTTCTCTCGCCCAACAACAACGCCGTGCTGGGCAGCGCCCCGCGCGCCAAGAGCGGCGTGGCCGGGGCCGTGATGGCCCTGGTGCGCAACCTGGGCATGGTCTGCGGCATCGCCGTGGCCACGGCGGTCTACGAGGCGTGGCGCAACGCGTCCCTGGCGAGCGGGCACGGCGAGACCGAGGCCTTCCACGCCGGATTCGACGCCGCCCTGACCACCGCCGCCTGCCTGGCCCTGGCGGGGATGCTGCTCTCCGTCTTCCGGGCGCTTCGAAAGCCTCCCAAACGATAGCCCCCTTTTATTCCACTTTTTTTTGAGGTAGGCATCCAGAGAATCAGGACGGGGGATCGCCATGAGCCAAGACGACAGCGCACGCTTCGACAGCTACCTCACCGTGCTGCGCCGCCTCAAGGAGTCCGGGGCGCGGCGCGAGGTGTTGGAGCGCGAGGTGCTCCTGGCCGTGCTCACGGCCAACCGGGAACGGCTCTCCGAATCCCCCGCGCAGGAAGCCGACCAGCAGAACCTCGTGCACGCCCTGTGCACGCGCAGCGAGCCCCATCCGGCCCACGCCTGGCATCAGGAATGGATGTCCCAGTTCCTGGTGGACTTGAACCAGTACGAGGTGGCCCGGCGCACCGGGGCCAGGGAGCAGGCGGACCAGCTCCTGCCGCAGCTCTGCGTGGAGGAAAGCGTGCTGCTCAAGTGCCTGCAGGGCTACATCGCGCTCTCGGGTTTGGTGCGCGACGAATTCAACGACATGATCCTCCTGCGCTTCGGCGAGACGGCGCTGTCCGACATCGACGAGCTCAGCCAGGCCGGCCACTCCGACGACCGCTACTGGAAGGCCCTCCTGGAGCGTTTCGTCTTCGGCTTCGTGAAGAAGGGGCTGGGGGCCATGCTGGCGGGCGACGGTTTCAAGGTGGCGCGGGAGGGGGCCTTCGTGGCGGTGCGCTTCCCCCTGGACGGCCTGCTGGCCCAGATGCCCGGCACCGACAAGGCCATCGACAAAACCCGGCTCCAGGCCTCGTTCGAAGCGGCCAAGGCCGACCCGGAAGCCCGGCGCGCGGCCCAGACCCTGGCCGGGACGCTGCAGAACCTCTCCCGGCCCGTCCTGCCCCCGCGTTCGGCCCGGGCGGATTTCGAGGCCCTGGCGGCCGTGGCCTCCCTGGACCCCCTGGCCCCGCGCTTCGCCCAGGTTTTCGCGGACAACGCCCCCATCGAGGACTCGGAGCTTCCCGAGGTCCCTTCCGCCGACAACCCGGAGCGCCGCGCCCAGCTGGTGGAGGCGCGGCGGGAGTTTCTGCGCACCCAGCTCCTGGCCATGGCCGTGGGGGCCGCCCTGGCCCTGGGCGTGGCCCGGGAGGACTTGGGCAAGGCCATCCACGGCTTCTCGGCCAGGGAGCAGGAAAAGCTGCTGGCCGTTGCCGGGGCCTTCGAGCCTCGCAACCTGGCCGTGGCCCACGGCCTCATGCTGGAATTCGCCCTGTGCGGCCTGCTGGCGGCCAAGGTGGCCGACGAGGGGGCCAAGGTGCAGTTCAAGACCGTCCGGCAGCGCCGCATCCCGGCCGCCGGCCTGGAGGCCCTGGCGGCCCGTGGCTTCAACCGCATCCGCCAGCGCCTCTTCTTCGAGGAGGACCCGGCCGCGCCGGGGTGGTTCTTCTTCAAGGCCCGCACCGGTCCCGAACTGGCCGAGGCCATCCGCCTCTCCAACATGGAACCCGCCCTGGCCCAGGGCCTCACGGACCTCTGGAGCGCCATGGACTTCAAGGTGGAGTTGCTGGCCCTGGTGAACCTGGGGCTGGTGGCCAAGACCACCCCCAACGTCCAGGCCAAGGTGGGGGATATCCTCGCCAAGCTGGGCGTTGTGCGCGCGTCCCAATCCTGACGGCTTTTCCGGCGTCCCATTTTCCCAAGAGCGCCACGCTTTCCCAGCGTGACGCACCCTCTGCCAGGCGAGGCCCGCGAGCGCGCGCCGCGCACGCTTCACGCCAGGTCACTGCCCCGTTCCCGCGCCTGCTGCCCGACGACGAGCGCCCCGGGCCGCATTGCGGCGCGGGGCGCTTGGAAGTCGGTAATCCGGGGAGGATCGTTAATAACCGGAGGGCTTTTCCAGGCGCAGCAACTGGGAGCCTTCCTTGAGGTAATACAGCACGTCGATGGGCACCTGATCGGGCTGGGGCTTGGGCATGCCGGGCGAGGGGGACTTGACGCCCGCCACGTCGCCCGCCACGGGCGCGGGCAGGTCCCCGGCGGGCAGGTCGGCGTCGCGCAGGGCCGCCGTGAGGGGGCCGGCGGCGGACTGGTGGTAGAACGAGAGCCTGGCCTCGCCGCCGGGCAGCTCCTTGAGCTTCACGCGGACCTTCCCGGTCTTCCACTGATGCAGGGGCATGCCGTCCTGGCGCGAGGACTTGGAGGCCCCGAAGAGCTTGGTCAGGTCGACCGAGAGGGCCTTGAGGTCCGATCCGGCGGGCAGGCGCACGTGTGCGGCATAGAAGCGCCCCCCGGCGGAGGCGTAGTAGACCGTGGCCTTTGCGCCGCCCAGCTGGAAATTCTCGCGCAGGTACACCGCGTAGTCCACGCCGTCCTGGGAGCGCAGTTTGAGGAAGCCTTCGCGGCGGGAAAGGTCTTCGCCCCAGGCGGCCTGGCCGAAGCCCCGGGCCAGGGCCTGGGCTTTGGCGGCGGGGGGCTGGGCCTTCTGTGCGGCCAGGGCGGCGGGTGCGAGCAGGACGAGCAGGGCGGCGGCAAGGCTCAGGCGGGTGAAAAGCGTCACGCGGTCCTCCGGGGTGTCGGTTTCCGCTTCTGATAGCCGGGGCGCGCCCGGCTGGCAAGGCCGCGGAAGGGATCAGCCCAGGGCTCTTCCTCCGAGCATGGCCAGGGCAGTGCCTTTCTCGTCGGCCAGGCGTCCGGCCACCGCGGCGCGCAGCCTGCCGCCGCCGAACTGGCTCATGCGCCGGGCGTAGATCTCCTCGATGAGGGCCTTGTCGCTCACCTGGCCGCCCTTGCCCTGGAGGGCGTCCAGGGACTGGTTGAAGATTTCCGTGGCCCCGTGAGGACCGTGCTGCACGGCGGTGCTCCAGAGCACTTCGCGCACGGCGTGGGAGCGTTTCGAGAGGTCGTCCCCCGTGGAAAGGGTGATGGAGCGCAGGGCGGGCTGGTAGTGGGTTTCGCGGATGAAATCGTGCTGGAGGGCCTCGAAGCGGACGGGATTCTCGGCGCTGATGCGCTTCCATTCGTCGGCCATGGCCCCGTAGCGGCCGCCGGTGTTGCCGGGGCCCGCCTTGGCCAGGCGTTGCGAGAGTTCGGGGGCCTTGGTGTCCAGGTAGTCCAGGAACCGGTCCAGGGTGCCCACGCCCGAGGCGATCTGGTAGAGGCCGTAAGAGGTCCCGCCGCGCCCGTCGTAGCCGATGGCGTCGATGGACCCGCGCGATTCGTAGGATGCCGAGAGGATGCCCAGCCTGTCGGACTGGTCCGGGGCGGCCTCGGGGCGGCTTCTCGCGCCGCGCTTGGCGGCCAGGAAGCGCGATTCCGCGGCGGCGGCGGCCTGGAGCAGGTTTTCCTCCTCGCGGGTGAAGCCCTCGCCCTGGATTGCTGCACGTCCGGGCTGGGAGAGGCGTCCGAGGTCCTCGGGATGGCGCGCGCCCGGAGTAACGGCCGCTTGCACGGCCTGGGCCGCGCGGCGCGGCGCGGGCGTCGGCGTCTGGACGGGCTGGATCGCGGGCCCCTGGTTCCCGGCCGAGGGCTTCGGGGCCAGGGGTGCTGGCTGGCCTTGCCCGGCGGGCTGTATGGGGGAGGGCGCGGGCGCCTGGCCCGGAGAACGGACCGGCCGTGTCCGCGGATTCGGGGTCTGCGTCGGCGTCGCGGCCTGGTTTCCGGCCAGGGCCGCCAGGGCTGCCGCCTGCCGGATGCCAGCGCCGCCCGGAGCGGCGGAGGGGGCGGGCGCGCCGGGGTCGCGCGGGGATTGGGCCTCCAGGGCATCGGTGAACAGGGCCATGGGATCGCGCGACTTGCCGCCGAGGATGTCCTGGCTTACACCCAGCTGGCTCGTGAGAGCCGCCTTGAACGCGCTCTGATCCTTCACCAGCCGGGAAGGCCCGAAGCGGGCCGTCTCGGGCCGGGCTGCCAGCGCCTGGACGACGGGGTTGGGTGTCAGGGCCATGACGTGCACTCCTTGCGGACGGAGGTCCGCGCCATGGACAAGCAATCACCGTGCCAGGCTTCCCACGCCTTCTTCCAGAACCGGGCCTGCGCCTACTACCCCTGCCACCCGGGGGCGGACCCGGATTCGTTCAACTGCCTCTTCTGCTTCTGCCCCCTCTATTTCCTGGAGGACTGCGGCGGCGACTTCACCCTGCGCGGCCCCGTGAAGGACTGCACCGGCTGCCTGAAGCCCCACGCGCCGGGCGGCTACGAGCGCGTGCTCGAGCGCCTCAAGGCCGAGTTCGCCCGGCGACGCGCCCAGGCCGAGGCACAACCATCAGTGGCCGATCCGAAAGGAGAGAATCCATGACCTCGCACGACTTCGACCTGGGCGTCATCGGAGGCGGCGCGGCCGGGCTCACGGCGGCGGCGGGGGCCGCTCGTCTGGGGGCGAAGGTGCTCCTGGTGGAAAAGGAGCCGGTGCTGGGCGGAGACTGCCTGCATTACGGCTGCGTGCCCTCCAAGACCCTCATCGCCACCGCCAAACTGCGCCGCAGAATGCACGACGCCGCGCGATGGGGCCTGCCCAACCCGGAGCTGCCCCCCGTGGACTACTCCAAGGTGGCCGCTCGCATCCGCGAGGTGGTGGCGCGCATCCAGCGTCACGACTCCTTCGAGCGCTTCTGTTCCCTGGGCGTGCTGGTGGAGACCGGCCAGGCCGAGTTTTCCGACGAGCACAGCGTGCGCCTGAACGGTCGCACGGTCTCGGCCTCGCGCTGGATCGTGGCCACGGGGTCCTCCCCGGCCGTGCCGGACATCCCCGGCCTGCGCCAGACCCAGCACCTGACCAACCGGGAGCTATTCTCGCTGGAGGAGCTGCCCGAGTCCCTGGTGGTGCTGGGGGGCGGGGCCGTGGCCGTGGAGATGGCCCAGGCCTTCGCGCGCCTGGGCAGCCGGGTGACGCTGGTGCAGCGCTCGGCGCACCTGCTCACGGGGGAAGACCCGGACCTGGCGGACCTGGTGCGCGCGCGCCTGGAGGCCGAGGGCGTTACGGTGCTCACGGGGACGCGGGCGCGCTTCGTGAGCCCGGGCTACGGGCTGCGCCACGTGGGCTACGTCACGGAGTCGGGCGAGGAGGGGGTGGCCTCGGGCAAGGCGCTCCTGGTGGCCCTGGGGCGGCGGCCCAACGTGGACGGCCTGCGCCTGGAGAACGCCGGGGTGGCCTACACCGACAAGGGCATCCCCACGGACCAGCGCCTGCGCACCACCGCGCCCACGGTGTGGGCCGCCGGCGACGTGCTGGGCAAGTGGCTCTACACCCACGCGGCGGGCTACGAGGGCGGCGTGGCCCTGGCCAACGCCGTGGCGCGCCTGCCCCGCAAGGCCGACTACACCTTCATGCCCCGCGTGACCTATTGCGAGCCCGAACTGGCCGGAGTGGGTCACGGGGAGGCCTCGGCGGCCCGGGCCGGGCTGGAGGTGGACGTGGTCACGGAGCGCTTCGAGGACAACGACCGCGCCCAGGCCGACGGAACGCCCGAAGGCGTGCTCAAGCTTCTGGTGGACCGCAAGGGCAAGGTGGCGGGCGTGCGCGCCCTGGGTCCGCGCGCGGGAGACGTCGTCTGCGAGTGGGTGACGGCCCTTTCCGGCGGCGTGAAGCTCTCGAAGGTGGCCCAGGCCACGCACCCCTACCCCACCCTGGGCGAGATCAACCGTCGCGCGGCCGCCGACTATCTGGCCCCGAAGCTCTTCGACGGCCTGGCCCCCAAGCTCCTCAAGGCCGTGTTCGGGCTCAAGGGCAGGGCCTGCGGCTAGTCGTTCCCGCGTGTCCCCGCCGAATTATCCTTCGCGCGCCGGGACTGCACTTCAGTCAGTGCCAGGGATCATTTCCCTGGAGCCACACGGCCTGACGGAATGAGCGTCAGAATGCGACCGGCGGTAGGAAAACACTGACCGGGCGTTTCCCTTCGGCCGGCCCCCCCTCGGTCCTGCCAAGTGCCCGGTCGCGACGCCTTACAGTAACCCCTGCTCCTGGAAATAGGCGGTCAAGGCCTCCGAGGAGGTGAGTTGTCCGAGAAGGGTGGCCGGGATATCGGTGCCGAAGCGGGCGGACACGTTCATGATCATCATGACGTGGTTGAGGGAATCCCAGCCTGGGGTGGCGCCCATGGCCGATGTTTCGTCCACGGCAGTCGCAAAACTTTCGGACATGGCTGCAAAAAGTTCATCCCTGGTCATACGTAGACTCCGGTCGCTGTGAGGCTTGATGAAGGATCATGCGGACAGCATTACGCGATGCGTCTGCAAGACCACTGGTTGAACGCCCTCAGCCGAGGGCAGTTCTGATGATTGCAGGGTCGATGGTGATAAAAAGACAGGCCACAATGTAGCTGTTGGTGAGAAACGCGGAAAAAATCCTGTAGCCCAGTGAAGCGGAAATCTTGCTGTAGCTTGGGAATCGGCTCGTCATTTTCCTGTTGTACACGACAGATACGACAGTTCCTGAGCCAAGAAGAACACCGTACAGTATCCACTGATAGGAGTCTCCATGCCAAATGCCCATTAGAAAGAATGTGATGAATATGCTCAAATTGGACTTTGTGGTCGGTTTCATCTTGGGAAGGTGAGTGGCGAACATTTTGAAGAGCGGAAAGAAGATGAAGTCACGGAACCAGTGGGAGAGCGAGATATGCCAGCGGTTCCAAAAGTCTTGCAGATTGCGCGCGGCAAACGGATTGGAGAAGTTCTCTGGCACGTTGAATCCTAAAAGGCGAGAGAAGGAGATCGCGCAGTCGCTGTATCCCGCGAAATTGAAGTAGATATAGAGAAAAAAGGCGTATTGCGCCAGAACAAGATCAAAAAAGTTGATGCTATTGTCCTTGAAAAAAGGCGCAATTGTCGAGTGGCTGTGGAACCACTCGCCGATGAGCAGGATCTTGATGATGCCCAGGGAGAATCTTGCGATGCAATTGACGATGGAGTCGAGCGTCAGGTCCCCGGGGGCGGCGCAGTCGTTCAGGAACTGCTGGTAGCGGTTGATGGGGCCGGAGACGAACGGAGGAAAGAAAAGCAGATAGGCGAGCGCTGTAGAGACGTTCAGGAGCGTACCGCTCTTGTTCGCGGCATGCACCACGAGATCGATGGATCGAAACATCATGTAGGAAATTCCGATCCACGCCGTTATGCTGACTTGATTGATGTGTACGTGGAAAATATAAAAGAAATAATTTGGATACTTCAGCAAGAGAACGGACAGGATGATGATGGTTACGGAAACAACGACGCCTTTCCTGGCGTGTGGCTTCGGAAGTCTGTTGCACGCCAGGGCCAGCGCAGTGGCGAGGAGTCCGAACCCGACCGGAAGGGCCAAGGGGTAGGCGAAAGGCTTGGGGGTTATGGTGAGCAGTGAGAGGAAAAAAATGTTGATGCAGAGAATGAATATCGCGCGAGTGTTCAACCCCATGAAGCGTCTTGCAACGGCAAAGAGCACTGCGGCAACGGCGAATAGGACCAGGAAGTGAAGGTTCGTATAGTATAAAGTCATGGTTGTCGAGAACTCTTGGTCAGGATGTTGGCCGAAAAGGCGCGATAGTGTCTACAGGTCCAACATGTTGAGTTGCGCCCGGATGGACTGCAGGATGGCGTTGCGGTCGATTTTTCCGTTGGCGTTGTGGGGCAGCGCATCCATTGTGAAAAATCGGCGCGGAATGGTGATCTCCTGCAGGTGCTTGGCGCAGTGCGTCTTCAATTCGTTGTCCGGAATTTCCGTCACGCCTCCGTCTTTCAGGCAGTAGCAGGCACAGATGGTGATCGGGTCGGTTTCGTGAAGCGCCACGACGGCCACTTCCGAGAGGGCGGGGTGCCGGGTCAGTACGCCTTCGATCTCGGAGAGTTCGATCCGAGTCCCGGCGATCTTGATCTGCATGTCCTCACGACCGACGTATACGATATCGCCGTCGCGGTTTTTCCTGGCGAGGTCGCCCGTGAAGTACATCCGGCTGTACGGGTTGTCCGGTTTGAGCGGATTGGCCCGGAAGGCCGCCTGAGTCAGGTCGGGGCGCTTCCAGTAGCCCTCGGCGAGTTGGGTGCCGCAGATGGTCAGGCGGCCGATTTCGTCGCAGCCGGCCTCGGCGTCGCTGTCCGTCTTCAGGATGGGCATCTCGACGCCGGGACAGGGTTTGCCGATGGGCACGTACCCGGTCATGGACTCCTCGGGGACGTCGCTGGGCACTTTGTAGATGGTCACGAGAACGGTCGCTTCGGTAGGCCCGTACATGTTGAAGACTGCGGTTGCAGGGGATGCCGCCCGCAACGCCTCGGGATGGCTCCAGCTCAGACCCTCGCCGTAGAGGACGACCACTTTCATGGCGTCTCCCAGTGCTCCCGGCTGGAGGGTCTTCATCTTGGCCATGAAGCCGATGACGCTGGGTACGGAGAGCCAATGCGTGATGGCGTTGTTCTTGATGAAGCTCGTGGGGACGAGCTTGTCTCCGAACGCGACCACGGGGTACAGGGTTGCGCCTGCCCAGAACGCACCGAAAATATCAAGAACACTCGTGTCGAACGTGATGTTGGAATGGTTGGAAACCCTCGATGACGAATCTATCTCCAGCGTGTCGAGAATCCAGCCGAGCAACGCCTTGACGTTGCGATGGGTGAGCATCACCCCTTTCGGGGTCCCCGTGGAGCCCGATGTGTACATGAGATACATCAGGTCTTCTTCGATGTTGCTGCAGGGGGGGGCCTTAGTGGAGCAACCTTCCAGATGCTCTTTGCCCAGGATGGCGACGCCGGTGAGAGTGGTGATGGCGGCGAGAGCGTTCAGGTGCTCGTGCTCGCCGTCCGTGATCAGGATGGTCCGCAACGTCGCGCTCTGGCAGGACTCCAGGTACTGTGCGAGTTGTTTGAGGTGGGCCGTCGATGAAATGATGCACCGGACCTGGCAGTCCTGGGCAATCGCCTGGACGCGTAGCGGAGGGAATGCCGCGCTGAGCGGCACGTAGCAGGCGTCGGCCCGCAGGGTTCCGAGGATGCCGACGATCATCTCCGCGCGGTTGTCCCCGTATATGCCGACCCGGTCTCCTCGCTTGACGCCTTGCTCCACCAAGAGCGCGGCAACGCGTTCCATTCTCTGCGCGAGCGCACGATACGTGATGCTTGCTCCATATTCCTCGATGGCGGCGTGCTCTGGCCGATGTTGGGCCCAGTAGAAGACTGCGTCATGGACAAGAGCTGCAGGAGCGAGCGAAGGTGTGTGCATGATGATATCCATTATGCTTAGAAATGCCATTCGGAGCCGAAACGTCTGCAAAGAGCGTCATGGATCGATTTGATGCGTGCCTTGAGCGCTTCCGAATCAACGAGTCGCTTCGAAAGATAGGCCAGTTCCCACTGCTTCCAGAAGGCTGCTCCCTGTAGCGCATGCAGTCCGGTCTGCGCTGCCAGTCCCTGCAGGTAGGTGTCGGCAAAGGCCGCGGCGGCCTGGGAATGAAAAATGTAGGAGGGGAAGGCCAACGGTTCGAGCATGTCCGAGTGCTGCTCCCAGAACGACCGATAGTGGCTTCGCCGTTCCATCACGTGGCAGACCTGGGGCATCTTGAGGGCCGACCGGGTAAGCTCGAAAATGGAGGCGTCGAGCACCTGTTCCAGCGCGCCGTCCAGTCCCAGGACCGGAAGGTGCGGATAGAGCTTGCAATGCAGCGGCTTGACGGGAACTTCTCGGCAGTTCCCTTTGTGCGTGCACTTGAGGAAATGCAGGCGTAGCGGCTTGGGGCCGCCGAAGTCGAACGTAAAGGTGCTGGCCGGGGCGTCCGACAGCATCTTTGCGGGATCGATGCCCTGGGCGATCCAGTGGTCGTATTCCTGCCCGAGCATGACGACGGTGCTGCACCCTCCGTGGGGGATCATGCAGAACGCGTATTCGGTGAGATTGAAATTGCAGCAGTAGCCGCTGCATTGGTTCCAACAGCCTTCCTCAAAAATGAAGGAGCGATTGGCTAAGTCCTGCCAGTCTGGATTCCTGCATTGGACGTGCATCATGGCTTGTCATTGAGGAATTGCGGGGTGTTTTCCATGTAAACCGTATTGAACTGCTGACTGTTGTCCTGCGGAGCCCAGCGCATTGTTACGGCTGGTGCGTGGGGCGCGCCGAGCATGTCTTCCACTGGCTTGGTCCCGGTATCGCCCGAGACCACGCCCTGTTCAGTCAGGATGGAAACCAGCTGCCTGGCTTGCTTGAGCTTTCCTGAGACGAAGAAGGTGTCCGCCGGCCGCATCATGTTGTTGAAGGAGCCGAAGAAGACCATGTCCGCAAGGGAGTAGGGAGCGGTTTGTGCGCTGAGGTCGATCAGGCTGACGTTGTCGAAGCCCTTGAAAGCCGCCTGGAGTTTGTCGATGAACTCCGATTTGAACTCCCCCGTGATCGTTTCCTTGGGCAGCTTGACCTGCGGAGGCACCACCACGAGAAGTTTGCTCCCGTTCTCGCGGGCAAGCGCGGCGAAGAGTTTGAGCCAGTCCAGGTAGAAGGTCTCGTCGCTTGGGTATGTGAAGTAGGTGGAGGGCGGCGGCGGCGGGTCGAGCAGCGTGCCGGTCCAGTCGCGCCGGGCGAAGTCCGTGGCGTGGTTTGTCAGGAACGTCTGAATCACGCCTTTCCCCGGTGATTCGCTGTGGCCCAGGAAACGGCCGAAAAGGGTCGAAGTCACGACGCGCAGGATATCCTTGACGCGCTTCAGGGCATTGCCTTCACCGGGGCAGGCCGCCGGATAGCCGAGTTCCCTAGACTTGGCACGAAGCGGTTCGACGAGGGGATCGATCCAGCGGGCGAGTCCGGGGCTTTTGTCTCTTAGCCTCTCCAGGGAACATAATGCCTCGGGGATCGTCTCCGGGGGGGTGATGAGCAGCCCTCCCGGTCCGGTGAAATACAGGATGTTCTTGCCGGAATTGTGTTGGAACAGGGCTTCGAGTTGTCTCAGCGTCTGTCCCACGCCAAAGCCGCGAACTCGGCCCATGTTCACGATGGTAAAGGCCTCGTCGGTGTCGGCTTCGTGTTTCAGAACGTAGTTTAGGATGGATACGGGCATCGCGTCAAGAGAAGCCCTGATGCCATCCGGGTTGTTGTATGCGTCTGCTCCAGCTACCCAGCAGGCATTCTGCAGCATGACGTTCTTGTTGTGTAAGACGGGGAAGTCGCCGATGTCGTAGATTCTTGGTTTTGATCCGAACTGAATTGTGGCGAAGGACGCCAGGAAAAAACCAGAGAAGAAAAGGATGATCTTGAGGAGGTCGCCGGTCTTAGAATTGGGCATAATAAACCTCGGTCGAAACCGCGGCGGCGCTCGTAAATATTTCCCCGAAGATCAGATTGAGGCTTACATACAGGAGAATGCCCGCAAGGAAACAGCGAATGCAGGCCGAAAGCGGTGATGCGGCCTGTGAATGCATCACCCCGGACGCGAGCCACGAAGCTGTTTCGCGCAGTGCGTTTGGCAGGCTGTTCGTGGCCAAGGATCGGAAAGCCATATGAATATCCTCGTCCCTCATTTGGCCCGGAGACGTGGGGGGGCGGGTGAACCCCGGATGATCCCTTGATAACCGTCGGCTGCTCGGGGCTCATATCCGCACGAGCCGCCCGCAACGATCGGACAGCGGCGGGCATTCCGCCACTGTCCAGTTGGAGTGTGTTGATGCGGGCCAACCGAAAATCTACCGGTTCATCATGTCCAGGAATTCCTTGTTGTTCTTGGTGCCGCGCATCTTGTCCAGGAGGAACTCCATGGAGTCGATGGGGCTCATGGGGGCCAGGAACTTGCGCAGGATCCACACGCGGTTGAGCTGGTCCTCGGGGAGCAGCAGCTCCTCCTTGCGGGTGCCGGTGCGGTTGATGTCGATGGCGGGGTAGACGCGCTTCTCGGAGAGGTGGCGGTCCAGGTAGAGCTCCATGTTGCCGGTGCCCTTGAACTCCTCGAAGATCACCTCGTCCATGCGCGATCCGGTGTCGATGAGGGCCGTGGCGATGATAGTCAACGAGCCGCCTTCTTCCAGGTTGCGCGCCGCGCCGAAGAAGCGCTTGGGGCGCTGCAGGGCGTTGGCGTCCAAGCCGCCGGAGAGCACGCGGCCGGAAGAGGGGGTCACGGCGTTGTAGGCGCGGCCCAGGCGGGTGATGGAGTCGAGCAGCACCACCACGTCGCGCTTGCGCTCCACGAGGCGCTTGGCCTTTTCCATGACCATCTCGGCCACCTGCACGTGGCGCTGGGGCGGCTCGTCGAAGGTGGAGCTGACCACCTCGGCGCGCACGGTGCGCTCCATGTCGGTCACTTCCTCGGGGCGCTCGTCGATGAGCAGCACGATGAGGTAGACGTCGGGCTGGTTGGCGTTGATGGAGTTGGCGATGGTCTGCAGGAGCATGGTCTTGCCGGTGCGGGGCGGGGCCACGATGAGGCCGCGCTGCCCGTGGCCGATGGGGGCCATGAGGTCCACCACGCGGGAGGCGTAGTTCTTGTCGCCGTTTTCCATCACCAGGCGGCGGTTGGGGTAGAGCGGCGTGAGGTTGTCGAAGAGCACGATGTGCTTGGAGGCCTCGGGGGGCTGGAAGCCGATCTCGGAGACGCGCAGCAGGGCGAAGTAGCGCTCGCCCTCCTTGGGAGGGCGGATCTGGCCCGAGACCACGTCGCCCTTGCGTAGGCCGAAGCGGCGGATCTGCGAGGGGGAGACGTAGATGTCGTCGGGGCCGGGCATGTAGCTGTACATGGGGGAGCGCAGGAAGCCGAAGCCGTCGGGCAGGATCTCCAGCACGCCCTCCCCGAAGATGGAGCCGTTCTGGGAGGCGCAATTCTGGAGGATGCCGAAGATGAGTTCCTGTTTGCGCATGCCGCTGGGGTTTTCCACATTGAACTGGGTGGCCAGTTCCATGAGTTCGGGCATGCTCTTGAGCTTGAGATCGGAGAGGTTCATCGAGGACTCCGTGAGGATGTTGGCAAAGAGGCCGGAATGATCCCCGGGGCGCCAAGGCCCGCGTGGAATGTGGCTGCGCCGGTAAACGTGGCGCGACGGGACGTGAGGTCGGTTTCAGGCATGACGGCTCGTCTTGGACGAGAAGATGATGTTGTGCAGATGCGGACCGCGCCCCGCAACAGACCGGACGCGACCAGGAACCGTACCATCCGCGCGGGTTCGCCCCGCTCTATCCACACGCAACGCGACACAGCCGACCGACATGCAACAACGCAAAAGAGCTTGAGAGAGTTTTTTGCGGTTCGTCGTTTTGCTGGTGGTTCGTTACGAAGTGCGGCGTGATTGATTTGCTGAGTTGCCCAAGGGGCTCAATATATGATTTTGTCCCGCTGTCAAGCGCGCCCGGAGCGGCCCGGAAAAAATGCGTGGCTCACTCAGGGGTCTTGGGCTTGAGCACGTCCTCGAAGAGGTCGTTGATGCGGTTCTTCACGTCTTCCTGGTCCTGCCCCAGGGCGTGGGCCACCTCCAGGGTGAGCAGCCCCGTGGCCTGCTCCAGGAGCCTGCGTTCGCCGAAGGAAAGCTCCTTGCCGCCGCCGATGAGCAGAAGCTCCTTGAGCACGTAGGCCACGTCGGCCAGGTTGCCGCTTTTGAGCTTCTCGGAATATTCGCGGTAGCGCCGGTTCCAGTTCTGGCCGGTGTAGCCGGTGAAGGTGGAGCGGTCGGCCAGGGATTCCATGATGGCGCTGGCCTCCTCGGCTGGGCAGACATGGCGCAGGCCCACGTTGCGCGCGTTCTTGACGGGCACCATGAGCGTCACGTTGTTGGCGATGATGCGCACGATGTAGAAGTCCACCGGCTGGCCGCCGACGGTCTGGGATTCTACGCGTTCGACCCTGCCCACGCCCTGGGCGGGGTAGACCACCAACTCGTCGATGGAAAACACGTGGGCGTTGCTCCTTGCCGTGTGTGACGCCTGGGGAGGTTCTGCGCGGAGGCTACCGGACGGATTCAGGCTGGTTCGTGTGTCCGGCGGCGGTACGAAGCGCTGGGTAACGGGCGCATTTCGGCACGGTTGTCTTGATACCCCAAGTGAATCAAAGAGTCTAGCCTCCCCGTGCCGGTGGGGGAAGTTCGCGGGGCATACGGGCGCGTCCGCCTGTTCCCGGCGTCACTCCGCCTTGGGAAGCTCGGCGTTGAAGGCCCCGGCCTCCCGCTGGGCGGTCTCCAGGCCCTGGGCCAGATAGAGGCGCACGGCGGCCACGGCGGCGGCCACCACCTTCTCCTCGGCGGGGCGCTCCTCGCCTCGGAAGTCCTGGAGCACGAAGGCGGCCACGTCCATGCGCCCCGGAGGGCGGCCGATGCCCAGGCGCAGGCGTGCGAAGTCCTGGGTGCCGGTCTCCTGGGCGATGGACTTGAGCCCGTTGTGCCCGGCCAGGCCGCCGCCGAACTTCATGCGCAGGCGTCCCAGGGGCAGGTCCAGCTCGTCGTGGAGCACCAGGAGGTCGGCCGGGGCGAGACGGTAGTAGCGCAGGGCGTGGGCCACGGCGCGCCCGGAGAGGTTCATGAAGGTCATGGGCTTGAGCACAAGCACCTCGCCTTCCACGCCGGGCAGGCGCAGGGCGGACAGGTCGCCCTCCTTGCCCATGGAGAGCCCCCGGGCCGATCCGGCCGCCAGGAGGGCGTCGGCCACGTGGAAGCCGAAGTTGTGGCGGTTTCCTTGGTACTTGGGGCCGGGGTTTCCCAGCCCGGCGATGAGCGCGCGGGGAGGCATGGGGAAGGTTCCTATTGTCCGGAGCGCCCCAGCTCCGGCCAGCGGGCGGCGATGGCGCGGGCGATGGCCTCGTAGCCTTTGGCGGTGCAGTGGGTGTCCTCGGGCTGGTAGTAGAGGCAGCGGTCGGGGTCTGCCCGGAAGATGGGGGTGAGGTCCAGCACGTCGAAGCCCAGTTTCCCGAAGAGGGCCACGCCCTTCTCGCGCACGCGGTCCATGGAGTCGATGATCGGGCGCAGGTCGCGCGCCGGGGGGCTGCCGGGGGCGAGCCTGGCCCAGTCGATGTCCTTTTCCAGGGCCTGGAGCGAGGAGGGCACCAGCACCAGCCGGATCTTCCCGCCCTGGGGAGCCTGGGCGGCGATGCCCTCGAAGAGCCGGGCGGCCACCTCGAACTGGGCGTCGAGCCCTTCCTGGAAGAGGTAGCTGGCGTAGCCTGGGTGCCAGGAGAAGGGCTGGCCGTCCGGTGTGGCGCAAATCATGGGCACGCCCGAGTAGTTCCACTGGGGGCCGTAGGGCAGGGCCTGGCCCTTGCGGGAGTCCCAGAGGTAGCGCACCCAGGCGCGCAGCGGACCCAGGGTGAGCTGCCAGCGCCAGGCGTGGCGGATGCTCTCCAGGCGCTCCAGGTAGAGCAGGCTGTCGGAGGAGAGGTCGTTGCCCAGGTAGGAGAGCACCACCACGTCCTTGCCATCGAAGCGTTCGCCAGGGGGCAGCGAACGCGTGACGCGCTCCAGGATACGCTGGTACTGGGCCGGTCCGTAGCCGCCGTTGCTGGCGTTGTAGACGCTCGCGCCGGTGATGCGCGCGAACTGCGCCGGGGGGGAGAGGTTGGTGCCCGCCGAGGCCCCGTTGCAGAAGGAGTCTCCCACGAAGAGCACCCGGGCCTGTGAGGGCTTGATGGCGTTGGCGAAGCCCAGGGCGTCGCTCGGGGCGTCGTCCACGGTGATGGTGCGCTGGCCGCCGTAGGCCGGGGGGGTGTCCAGGGAGTAGGTGGAGGGCCTGGGGGCCTCGGGCGTGCGCACGAAGTTGAGCAGCCATTCGCGGTACAGCGGATGGGAGGCGGGCGAGACCACGCCCAGGGAGACGAGCTGGTCGCGCTTGGCCTCGGGGAGCCCCTGCAGGGCGGCCCAGGGCAGATGATAGACCGCAGCGGAGAGCACGGCCAAGAGGCAGGCGCACACGGCGGCGAAGAGGCAGAGTCGTTTCAGAAGCCGCATGGCTGGTCCTCCCGTGGGCGGGGTGGAGCGTCAACGAAAGAGCCGGGACCGGCGCAAGGCCCGTCCCGGCTCGGGAAACGTCGGGCGCGAGGGGGCTATTTGCCGGCCGCGCCTTCCTCCTCGCCCTCGGCGGCGGGGTTGATGACGCCCACGATGGCGTAGTTCTGGTCGAAGACGGCCTTGACGCCCTGGGGCATGGCCAGCGTCTTCACGTCGATGTGCTGACCCATGGCCAGTTCTGTGACGTCGATGACGATCTTGTCGGGGATGTCGGCGGGCAGGCAGACCACTTCGATGGTCTCGCGGTGGATTTCGAGCTTGCCGCCCACGGCCACGCCCTTGGCCTTGCCGGTGATCTCCACGAGCACATGGACGTGGATGGGCTTCTTGGGGTCCACGCCGTAGAAGTCCACGTGGTCCACCTGGTTCTTCCAGGGATGGTTCTGGACCACCCAGATCAGGCTGGGATGGGTCTGGGTCTGGCCTTCCTGGTCGATGACCAGATCGAAGACGCGGGAGGAGCCCACCTTCTTGTAGGCCTTGCGGAAGGGCAGATCCTCGACGACCACGGGGATGTTCTGCCCCTTGTCGTCGTAGTAGATGCCGGGGATCAGCTTTTCGGCGCGCATGCGGCGGTTGGGGCCCTTGCCCTTGGCGTCGCGGGCCCGCACGGTGAGGCTCACTTGTTCCTTCATGGGATATCTCCTTGTTCCGCCTGGCGGCGAGCTAGCTTGTCTTGTTGAAAAGGACGCTGACCGACGACTCGGTGTGGATGTTGTGGATGGCCTTGGCCAGCAGACCGGCCACGGACAGCACCTTGATCTTCTCGCAGGACTGCGCCTCCGGCGAGAGCGGAATGGTGTTGGTGACCACCACCCGGGAGAAGGGCGAGTTGCACAGCCTCTCGATGGCGGGCCCCGAAAGCACGGGATGGGTGACGGCGGCCATCACGGTCTTCGCGCCGTTTTCCAGCAGCACGTGGGCGCCCTGGACCATGGTGCCGGCGGTGTCGATCATGTCGTCCACCAGCACGCAGGTTTTGCCTTCCACGTTGCCGATCACGTGCATGGCCTTGGCCTGGTTGGGGGCGTCGCGGCGCTTGTCCACGATGGCCAGGCCGCAGCCCAGGCGCTTGGCGAAGCTGCGCGCGCGCTCCACGCCGCCCGCGTCGGGCGAGACCACCGCGAGGTCGCCCTCCACGGTCTCGGCCACGTGCTCGGCCAGGAGGCTCATGGAATAGAGATTGTCCACGGGCACGTTGAAGAAACCCTGGATCTGGCCCGCGTGGAGGTCCACGGTGAGCAGACGGTGCATGCCCGCCACCTGGAGGAAGTCCGCCACCAGCTTGGCGCTGATGGGCGCGCGCGGCACCACTTTGCGGTCCTGCCGGGAGTAGCCGTAATAGGGCATGACGGCCGTGACCCGCGAGGCGCTGGCGCGCTTGAGGGCGTCCAGGATCAGGCAGAGCTCCATGAGGTGGTAGTTCACGGGGTTGCAGGTGGGCTGGATCACGAACACGTCGGATCCGCGCACGTTGGCCCCGATCTCCACACGGATCTCGCCGTCGGAGAACTTGCTGACCATGGAGGGCAGGAGCGTGCAGCCCAGGTGGTCGCAGATGGCTTTGGCCAACTCAGGGTTGGCGTTGCCTGTGAGTATTTTCAAGTCCCCGTGGGTAGCCATGGATGCCCCGTCGGAAAAAGTGTGGCTGGGGAGGAAGGATTCGAACCCTCGGATGCGGGGACCAAAACCCCGTGCCTTACCGCTTGGCGACTCCCCAGTGCGGACATGCGGCCCGCGCGGTGCCCAAAAAAACGCCTCCCGCCCCGGGGGCGGACAGGCTTTCCGTCCATCGCAAGGCGCGCCGCGCGCCTGTCGCTGCAGGAAGCGCCGCGCGTTCCTGACGCCGCAAGGAGCGCTGGCCGCCCCTTCGCCGGAATCCGCGTGCGGCGCTTCAGCCGCGTCCGGCGCGACCGCGCCGCCGGACCTGACGTTCCGGGCGTCCCGGGCCGCCGTAAGGCGCGGACCCCAAGGACACGTGAAAGCCCCGGGCTCGAACGCCCGTGGCCCGAACCGCGCCGGAAACGCAAAACGGCCGCATACTCGGGGCGGCCGGGCTTGTCAAGGGCGGGGCGGCTGGAGCGCGCTCGCGAACACCATGAAGCCCCCGTCGGCAAGGGCCTCTTCAGCCAGTTCCGACGCGGCCTTCTCGCGGAAAAGGCCGAACACCGCCGAACCCGAGCCCGAGAGGCAGGCTCCGGCCGCGCCCAGGGCCAGCAGGCGCTCCTTCAGGCGGCGCACGTCGGGGAACTCCCGGTACACCACGGGCTCGAAATCGTTGGCCAGCACGCGCCCGGCGGCCAGGGCCGCCTCCAGGCCCTCCGGAAGGGCCGGGGCCGGGTTGGGGCCGGGGCGCTCCCGGTCCAGGCCGTTGGCCGCGTCCCAGGCCCGGTAGGCCCAGGCCGTGTTCACGCGCTGGGGGGGCACGCACACCAGGATGAACAGGCCCGCCAGGTCCACGTCCGCCGGGACGAGCCGCTCGCCGATGCCCGAGGCCCAGGCCGGACGGTCCAGCAGGAAGAAGGGCACGTCGGCCCCGATGGACGCGGCGAGCGTCGCAAGGGCCTTCGGCGCGAGCGCCCGCTCGCCGGCCCGCGCGTTGAGCCAGGCCAGCAGGGCCGCCGCGTCGGCGCTGCCTCCCCCCAGGCCCGCGCCCGAAGGGATGCGCTTGATCAGGTGCGCGCGCACGCCCGGGCGGCTGCCCGTGGCTTGCGCGAAGGCCTCGTAGGCCTTGGCCGCCAGATTGGAGGGCGTCTCCAGGGCCTTGTCCGAGCAGGTGAGCGTCAGGCCCGTCCCGTCGCGGGGCTCGATCTCCAGGTCGTCGTGAGGTTGCGCCACGGGCACGAAGAGCGTGGAGAGTTCATGGTAGCCGTCCGGGCGTACGGCCTTGAGGGCCAGGTGCAGGTTCACCTTGCAGCCGATATGCAGGATCATTGTTTCTCCGCCAGGGGCACGGGCTTGAAGAGGGTCTGCTTGTCGCGCTTGACGAGCAGCAGGATCACGCCCTTGGCTTTGGCGTCGCCTTCGAGCACGGCGTTGAAGGCCGCCACGGAGTTCACGGGGGTCTGGTTGGCCTCGAGGATCACGTCGCCGGGGCGCAGTCCGGCCTCGTCGGCCGGGGAGCCTTGTTCCACCTCGGTGACGCCCAGCCCCGCGCCCGGGGTGATGCCCAGC
The DNA here is from genome assembly GCF_013019105.1 of Fundidesulfovibrio magnetotacticus. Taxonomy (NCBI): domain Bacteria; kingdom Pseudomonadati; phylum Thermodesulfobacteriota; class Desulfovibrionia; order Desulfovibrionales; family Desulfovibrionaceae; genus Fundidesulfovibrio; species Fundidesulfovibrio magnetotacticus. Next base: position 76,142 of record NZ_BLTE01000017.1, on the reverse strand, counting down.
CTGCCGGACTCCTCGGGGGTGAGGGGGCGCAGGCTCAGGCCCAGGGAGGTGCGGACGGGCTTTGGCTCCTCGTCGGGCTTGGCCAGGGCCACGCGGGAGGGGTCGCGCTGGCCGGTCACGGCGGAGAGGCGCACGTCCTTGCCCTTGCGCCACACATTCAGTTCGGCCTTTCCGCCGGGGCGGATGGCCGACACGGCCTGGAGCAGCCCGTTGGTGTCCTTGATGGGGCGGCCGTTGACGGAGAGGATCACGTCGCCCACCTGGACGCCCGCCTTGGCGGCGGGTTCGCCCTCCATCACGGTGGTGACGAGCGCCCCGCGCGGCTCGTCCAGGGCCAGGGCCTTGGCGGTGTTCTCGTCCACGTCCTGTATGGAGACGCCCAGCCATCCGCGCTTGACGGGCTGCTGCTCCTTGAGATCCTCGATGGCGGCCTTGGCCATGGAGGCGGGGATGGCGAAGCCGATGCCCTGTCCCGAAGCCACGATGGCGGTGTTGATGCCCACCACGCGGCCTTCGAGGTCCAGGAGGGGGCCGCCGGAGTTTCCGGGGTTGATGGAGGCGTCGGTCTGGATGAAGTTGTCGAAGGGGCCGGCCCCGATGGCGCGTCCCTTGGCGCTGACGATGCCTGCGGTGACGGTGTTCTGGAGCCCGAAGGGGTTGCCGATGGCCATCACCCAAGCGCCCACGCGCAGGGCGTCGGAATCGCCGAAGGCGAGGAAAGGGAGGTCCGAGCCGTTGTCGATCTTCACCAGGGCCAAGTCGAGTTCCGGGTCGCGCCCCACGATCTTGGCCGTGAGGGGTTTGTCCTTGCCGCGCAGGTGGACCTTGATTTCGTCGGCGTCTTCCACCACATGGTTGTTGGTGACGATGAGGCCGTCCTTGGAGATGATGAAGCCCGAGCCCATGGAGCGTTGGCGGCTGGTGGGGCCATCTTCCTTGAAGAAGCGTTCGAACTGGTCGAAGAACTGCTCGAAGCCCTTGGGATGGTTCTTGAAGAACTCTCGCATGCGGTCCTGGGTCTTGACGGTGCGCGTGGTGCTCAGGTTCACCACGGCGGGACCGGCCTTCTCGGCCAGGTCCGCGAAGTCGGGAAGCGCCGCGGCGAACGGGGCCAAAGGCAGCGCGAGAACAAGGGCCAGGCCTGCGAGGGCGGCGCGGAGGGCGCGGGGCATGGATGTCTCCTGGAGCCCGGCGGGCCGGGCGGGTGATTGCGAGAAAGCGACTATATGCCTCCGGTGGGGAATGTAAACAAGTCCGGCGCAGGCGCCCCCGGGCCGAGGAAGAGGTTGACCCAGCGGGGCTGCTTGACTATCTAGGCCTTCCCGTCCGGTCCCGTAGCTCAGGTGGATAGAGCGGCCGCCTCCTAAGCGGCAGGCCACAGGTTCGAATCCTGTCGGGACCACCACGTGATTTCAGGGCGTTACAGCTTGAAGAGGCTGTAACGCCCTTCTTTTTTGCTACCCTATTGCTACCCTGCCGCCTTCTTTCCGCTTGCACCACCTGGAATGCGTCTGGTGATGGAGCGGCTGTTGAAAGGGCCTCCAGGACCAACGTGTCATCCCACGGACGTCAGGACATTGAGGCCCTTTCAACAGCCGCGTACCGCTCCGCCGCGCGTAGCGCGGCGTCCGGGGGGGCGCTCCCCCCTTCCTCCTTCCTCCTAAAACAACCCAGCAATGTCCTAGCGGCATTCTCCTGCATTCGCAGGCTTCTGGGTCCTTCCTGGTTCCCCCAGAAGCCCGCGGGCGGCGGGCTCGGGGTGTCGCGGATTTTTGCGGAAATAATCTGGCGGAAAAACGGAACGCCGCGCGGGCGGCGTCTCGACGCGTGAACATGCAACCACATGGGATCACAGCCGATGCCTGAGAGAACGAAAGACACCCCCACTCCGGAGGAGATCGCCCAGGCCCGGGCGCAGGTCGCGAGCAGGGTCAAGGAAGAGTCCTCCCCGAACCTGGAGTCCCCCCCCATCGATCACACCTTCGTGAAGAAGTGCCTCTTCGCCGGCCAGAAGGGTGACGGGCTCATGTTCGCGGCGATCAACCGGGGGAAGCTCCTCTATGCCCCGGCCATCAAGAACTGGTTCGAGTGGACCGGCTCCTACTGGAAGCAGGTCTTCGAGTACCGGGCCGAGGCCGCCGTCGAGGCCGTGGTGGAGCGGTACGAGGCCACGCGCCTGCACTGGGAGAAGGAGATCGCCGAGGCCAAGGCCGCCCACGACGACGACAAGCAGAAGCGCCTGGAGAAGTACTGCAAGCGGATCCGAAAAAAGGTGGACGCCCTGCGCGACGGGGCGGGTGTGACGGCGGCGCTGCGCTTCTCGCTCTCGAACGATGACCCGCTCATCGTCCTCATGAAGGAGTTCGACCAGGACCCCTACCTCGTGGGAGTGGCCAACGGGGTGCTCGACCTGCGCACCGGGGAATTCCGCGAGGCCCGGCCTGGCGACATGATCAGCCGCACCACCGAGGTGGCCTGGGACACCGAAAAGGGAATCGACTCCCCGTGCCCCACCTGGGAGGCCTTCGTCCGGGAGATCGTCGGGGAGGACGACGAGGTGGCCGCCTTTCTCCAGCGCGTCTTCGGTTACGCCATCACCGGCCTGTCCTGCGAACCCCTTTTCGTGGTGCTGGCCGGCGAGGGGCGCAATGGCAAGACGGTGATGGTGGAGACCCTGGGCAAGGTCTGCGGCGACTACATGTCGCCCATCCCGGCCGAGCTGCTCCTGGACCAGGGCCAGGCCCGCGACGCGGACAAGCCCACGCCCACCATCATGAGCCTCAACGGCATGCGCGTGGCCTACGCCGCCGAGACCGACGACAACCGCCGCTTCTCGGTGGCGCGCGTCAAGTGGCTCTCGGGTGAGGACCGCCTCACGGGCCGCTACATGTGGGACCGCAACCCCACCACATTCCCCCCCACGCACACCCTGTTCCTGCTCACCAACCACAAGCCCCACGCGGCCGCCCACGAGTACGCCTTCTGGGACCGCCTGCGTCTGGTCAACTTCCCCTTCCGCTACGTGGACAACCCCAGGGCCGAGAACGAGCGCCAGCGCGACCGGACCCTGCCCGGCCGCCTGGAGAAGGAGCTGCCCGGCATCCTGGCCTGGCTGGTCAAGGGCTGCCTGCTCTACCAGCGCGACGGCATCGCGCCTCCCCGATCCGTCCTGGCCGCCACCGAGGAATACAAGCGGGAGGAGGACCAGATTCAGGATTTCATTGAGGAATGCCTCATCAGCTTCGACGGGACGGGCAAGACCGATGTGGAGCGGCGCACCAACGCCACCGAGATCTACGACCTCTACAGCCGCTGGTTCCTCAAGAACCGGGGAAAGCACGTCCCGAGGATCCACACGTTCGGCAAGCACCTCGGGCGCAAGCTCCGCAAGGAGAAGGTCGGGGGGCTGACCTACTATTACGACGTGCGCATCAATCCCGACGCCCTGGACGCCTACCCCGAGAAGACCTTCGGGAAGTCGGACTGGAGGGATCGTGACCCCCTGTGATCAGGACCTAGGACATCGGTCAGGACATTCGCGCGTGGATTGTCCTGGGTGCGGGAAGGGGCGCAGGCTCTTGATGGAGTGGTGCGTCAGGACATCAGGATACCGGACCCTGTTCCCTGCTAAAATCGATGTCTGTGTTCCGATGCATCCCCCGTTCTCCTGTCCTGTTGTCCTGCTTTCTAAAAAAGAAAGAGATAGTAGGTGGTTAAAGGCAGGACATTGCCAGGACATTCCCAGGACATCAGGACATTCCGGGGTTTCCCGTGTCCGCTGACCTCCTTGGACTGTTCGAAGCCCACGGGCTCAAGCCGAAGAAGAAGACGGCCAAGGAGTGGGGGGCGGCCTGCCCGGCCTGCGGCGGCACGGACCGGTGCATGGTCCGGCCCGAGGACCACGACGGGCGCGGCGGCTACCACTGCCGCCAGTGCCAGACCTACGGCGACGCTATCCAGTTCCTGCGCGACTTCGAGGGCCTTTCCTTCAAGGACGCCTGCGAGCGCGTGGGCATCCAGGCCTCCCGAGCCACGGCCTCGCTGCCCAAGGCTCCGCGCAAGGCCCCCGGCCGGGAGCCCTTCGAGGCGGCCGAGTCCATCCCCCCGGCCGAGCGCTGGACCAGGAAGGCCACGGGCTTCGCGGCCTGGGCGCACGAGCACCTGCTGAACACCCCCGAGCAGCTCTCCTGGCTGGCGGCGCGCGGCCTGCCGCTTGAGGCCGTGAAGCGCTACCGCCTGGGCTGGAACCCGGGCGAGCGGGGCAAGTCCTGCCTGATCCGTCCGCGCTCCGTGTGGGGCCTGCCCCTGCCGGAGGCCAGGCTCGACGCCGACGGCAACCCCCAGCGCCCCAAAACCACCTTCTGGATTCCGCGCGGCCTGGTGATCCCCATGCTCGGGCCGGACGGAAGCGTGCTGCGCCTGCGCATCCGCCGCCCCGAGGCCGACCGGGCGAGCTTCAAGGAGGAGACCAAGTACTACGTCATCCCGGGCGGCTGCATGGACGCCATGGTGCTGGGCGCGGACTCCCGGGCCTTCGTGGTGGTCGAGTCCGAGCTGGACGCCCTCATGCTCCACCACCAGGCCGGAGACCTCGCCGGGGCGGTGTCGGTGATGACCTCCACGGTCAAGAAGATCGAGGCCTCCGCGCTGGAGGCCCTGTCTCGCGCTCTGTGCGTGCTGGTGGCCCTGGACTGCGACACGGCCGGGGCCAAGGGCTGGGAGCGCTGGTCCGTGAGCCTGCCCCGGGCCAAGCGCTGGCCGTGCCCGGTTGGCAAGGACCCCGGCGAGGCCTTCGCGGCGGGCGCGAACCTCCGCGCCTGGATCCTCGCGGGCCTGCCCCCCGTGCTCCAGCCAGGACTTCTTCCGGCTGGACGGCCGGACCTCGGGGGGGCGGGGGAACGTGCCCAGGGCGCGGCGTCCGTCCTGGAGGTCCCGCAGAGTGCCCCGGCGGCCGCGCCGTCAACCGTCCAGGCTGCGTCCTCCCCGTTGCCCGCCTGGTTGCACCAGCTGTCCGAGCCCGACCTGGAGATGTTCGGCGAGGCGCGTGCGCCCCTCCTGGAGCTGGCCGCCTTCCTGCGCGGCCGGCGCGTAGGGCCGGTGCTGCTCCCGGGCCGCAACGGAGACCGCGCCCTCGTGCTCTGGGCGGCGGACGGCCTGCGCAACGCGGACCCGGCCGCGTTCGACCGGGCGCGGGACCTCTTCTTCGGGGACTGCCTTGAGGCGGTTCTCTACCTGATCGACGCGGAGCGGCTCAAATCGGTGACCCGGCTCAAGGGATGCCACGGCCATCGCGACCACGACGGCGAGTGGGCCATGCTGGTGAGGATCGACGGCGGCCTGTCCTGCGCGGGCTGGCGTCGCCTGGATCATTGGTTCGTTTGAGGAGGGCTGCCGCGCGGAGTTGCAGCTCCGCCCGGCGGCCGGATGAGGGTGCATCCGACCAGGAAACCCCAGCCCTCCCAGCCACGCGTGGCGCGGGGGACGTAGCACGGGGACCAGCGGATGGAAAAGCTGAAACTCGAATACTGGCCGGTGGACAGGCTGCGCGCCTACGGGCGGAACCTGCGCAAACTCGACGGAGCAGTGGTGGAGCGCATGATGGACGCGATCAGGGAGTACGGATTCCGGGCGCCGGTCCTGGCCAGGGCCTGCGGCGAGGTGGTCGACGGCCGCCTGCGCCTGGAGGCGGCCACGCGCCTGGGCTTCGCGGAGGTGCCCGTGATCCCGGCCGACGGCCTCACATACGCCCAGGTGCGCGCCTTCCGGCTCCTGGTCAACCGCTCCGCCACCTGGGCGGCCTGGGACGATGAGACCGTGGCCCTGGAGCTTGACGAGCTGCGCGAGCTGGAGGTCGATCTCAACCTGACCGGGTTCGACGTGGCCGAGCTGGACGCGCTGCTCGCCCTCCTGCCGGGCCTGGGCGGCACGGACCCCGACGACGTGCCGCCGGTCCCCGAGGTCCCCGTCACCCGCCCGGGCGACGTGTGGACCCTGGGCCGCCACCGTCTGCTCTGCGGCGACGCCACCTCCTCCGCCGACCTGGAGGCCCTGCTGCGCGGCGAGCGCCCGGAGCTGGCCGTCACCGATCCCCCCTACAACGTGGCCGTCGAGGGCAAGGCCGGGAAGATCCTCAACGACGACATGTCCGCGGCCGCCTTCCGGGCCTTCCTCGGGCGGGCCTTTGAGGCCCTCTACGCGGTGCTGGCCGACGGAGCGCCCGTCTACGTGGCCCACTCGGACACCGAGGGTCTGGCCTTCCGCGAAGCCTTCCGGGACGCCGGGTTCAAGCTGGCCTCCTGCCTGGTCTGGCGGAAGAACATCCACGTCCTGGGGCGCGCGGACTACCACTGGCAGCACGAGCCCGTTCTCTACGGCTGGAAGCCCACCGGCCGCCACGCCTGGTTCGGGGGCCGCCGCCAGACCACGCTGATCGAGGCCATGCCCGGCGCGGTGCTCCTGGACGACGGCCGCGTGCAGATCCAGGCGGGAGACGACGTGTTCATACTCTCGGGCCAGGACCTTGCCGTGGAGGTGGTCCCGGGCTCGGTGGTGAGCGTGGACAAGCCCGCGCGCAGCGACGCGCACCCCACCATGAAGCCGGTGGCCCTCATCGAGCGCTTCATCCGCAATTCCAGCAGGCCCGGCGCCCTGGTCCTCGATCCCTTCGGGGGCTCCGGGTCCACCCTCATGGCCTGCGAGTCCCTGGGCAGGGCCTGCCGCACCCTGGAGCTGGATCCGCGCTTCGCGGACGTGATCGTGCGCCGCTGGCAGGAGCACACCGGGCGCGAAGCGGTCAGGGAGGGGAACTGCCATGGATGAGCAGCTCCTGGCCCTGGCCGAACAAAGCGCCAAGAACGACCTGGCCTTCCTCATCAAGGCCAAGGAAGAGGCCAAAAAACGCATGAAGGACGATCCGAGCCCCGAGAACATCAAGGCCTTCGAGCGGGCGAAGTCCGCCGTGGAATCCGAGGCCGCGCGCCTGCAGGCGGCCCCCGTGTCCGCCCGGGTCTACAAGACCCAGCTGGACGCCGTGGCCTTCCTCAAGGGCAGCGGCTTCAAGGTGGCCAAGTCCAAGTTCAACGCGGACGTGAAGCGCGGGAAGGTCCCGCGCAATTCCGAGGGCCACTTCGAGGAAGGGGCCTTGCTCGGCTACGCGGCCGCGAACCTCACCCCCTTGTCCAGCGTGGAGGACCGGGCCGCCAGCGAGGCCATGGTCAACCGCATGAGCGCGGACGCGGAGCTCAAGCAGTTCCAGGCCCAACGCCAGAAGCTCAAGCTGGAGCGCGAGCAGGGCCTGCTCATGCCCCGGGCCGACCACGAGCGCGATCTGGCCGTGCGGGCGCAGCTCTTCCGCAACGAGATCGAAGGGCGGGACCGGCGCACGGCCCCCAAGCTGGTGGAGCTGGTCGTGTCCAGGCTGGCCGCCCTGGATGGAGTGCCCCCCGAGGTGGCCGGGCAGCTGCGCGACGCGGCCCCGAATCTGGTCCCCGAGGTCACGGAGTTCCTGCTGCGCGACTCCGGGGACCTCATGGACGCCTGGTCGTCCGACCGGGCCTTCGTGGTGGAGCTGGCGGACGAACCGGCCGGAGACGCGGCCTGACGGACCATCAACCCGAGGGAGAACACCATGCCGACGAGAACAGCTAGCGACACCGCCGCCGGGGCCATGAGCCCCGAGGCCCTGGATCAGGCCTGGACGGGCCGGCACGGCGTGCACGCCGTGGTCGCTAGCCGACCCAACCTGGAGGCGGCATTCTGGGAGCGCCTGGGCTTGATGCGCATGGACGCCGTCCAGCCCGAGCCCGAGGGGCGCTTCGAGGCCATGTACCCCGAGGGAGGTGAGCCCTCATGATCGCCGGGAGCGCCGCCTTGCCCACCCTCGCGCTCTCCTTCTGGCAGCCCTGGGCCTTCTTTATCGTGCATGGCCTGAAGGACGTCGAAAACCGGACATGGGCGATCCCCAGGAAGTACCTGCATGGCGTCGAGATCCTCGTGCACGCCTCCAAGTCGCCGCGCTTCTCCCTCGCCGGAGCCCGGGACATCCTGTGGGAACTGCACGTCCGCCATGGCCTGCGCCTCCCGGACAAGCTTCCCGAGGTCGCGCGCGAGTGCGGCGGCGTCGTGGGGAAGGTGCGCCTGACCGGTTGCCGCCAGGGTTCGGCCTCCCCTTGGGCCGTGCCCGAGCCGGGGACCTGGCATTGGTCCCTGGCCGACGCCCGGCCCCTGCCGTTCATGCCCTGCCCGGGCCATCAAGGCTTTTTTCAAGTGACCTATTCCGCCCCGGACGCCGGGCAGGGGGTGCTCCTGTGAGCGCGGGGCGGGTTCTGCGTTTCCCCGGCGATCACCATTGGGTGGTGGGCGTCGGGTCAACCCCCAGCCCCGCCGGCGTGGTGCCCGGCGGGCCGTGTCGGAGGTCGGGCGACGGTGCCGGGACAGCGCGATGCCCAAACCCTACGCACAGGGACGGCGGCCGGGAAAAGGAGGCCCCCGGCCGCCTACCCCACCGCGTGCAGGGAGCGACGCCGTGATGCGCGTGGGTTCGGTCTGCACCGGGATCGCGGGCATCGATCTGGGGCTCTTGTGGGCCGGGATGACCACGGTCTGGATGATGGAGGCCGACCGGCGCAGGCGCGCCTGGCTTCGTCGGCGCTTCCCCAACGCCAAGCTGTTCGGAGACATGCGTGATCACGACAAAAGAAACTACGTCGACCTCGAACCGGTTGACCTTGTTTGCGGAGGACCTCCCTGCCAGCCGGCCTCCGTCGCCGGGGAGCGCAAGGGCGCGGGCGATGACCGCTGGCTCTGGCCTGAAACTGTGCGGCTCATGGCTGCCAAAAGGCCCGCTTGGGGACTGTTTGAGAATCCTACTGGTTTCGTCACGCTGGGCCTCGACGGAGTGCTTTCTGACCTGGAAGGCCTCGGTTACGCCTGCTGGCCGGTCGTACTTCCAGCTTGTGCCGTCGATGCCCCGCAACGGCGAGACAGGCTTTTCCTTCTGGCCCACGCCCCTGGTGGGGGATGCGACCGGGGGCCGGACCAGCAAGGGCAACGCGCGCCCGGCGGAGGGCGGGCTGAGCGTGACGGTCAAGGCGCTCTGGAGCACCCCCAGGGCCTCGGACGGGGAGAAGGGCTGTCTGAACCAGTGCTTCTCGGGCGGGGGACAGCCGCTGCCCGCCCAGGCGGCCCGGGTGGCCATGTGGGCGACGGTGACGCACAGGGACCACCGCTACCCGAACAGCGCGGAGAGCCAGGAGCGCCGCAACGGGGGCAGCAGTCGCGGGCAGCAGCTCCCGAACGAGGTGGCGCACCTCTACGGCCCTGGGCCGACGCCGCTTGGATCGTCGGGCACGACGGCAAAGCCCGGCGCGTGCCCGCCTATGAATCCGGAATTCGTTTGCTGGCTCATGGGGTTCCCGGCCGGGTGGCTCAGATAGCCGGTTTCGGGGACGCCGTGGTGCCCTACGTCGCCTACGAGCTGGGGCTGGCCATCATGGCGGCGCATCGCGGGCCTGCGGAGTCCACATCGTCGGGCAAGGAGACAGGGAGATGAACACGAGCCCGTCGCCCTCACGTCCAGTCCTGCGCTACCACGGCGGCAAGTCGCGTCTGGCCCTCTGGATCATCGGGCACTTCCCAGCGCATCGCGTGTACGTGGAACCCTACGGGGGCGCGGCCTCGGTGCTCATGCGCAAGAGTCCGACCCATTGCGACGTCTACAACGACCTGGACGCGAGCGTGGTCAACGTGTTCCGCGTCCTGCGCGACAGCACCAGGGCTCGCGAGCTGGAGCGGCTGCTCCGCCTGACCCCGTTCTCCCGCGTGGAGTTCGAGCGCGCCCAGGAACCCTGCGCCGATCCGGTGGAGCAGGCCAGGCGGACGGTGATCCGCATGGCCATGGGCATGGGCTCCGACGCCATCCACCGGAAGCGCAGGACGGGGTTCCGCTCCAGGCGCGAGGGCGACCGGAGCCCGGCTCACGACTTCGCCGCCTATCCCCAACTGCTGGAGTGCTTCTCCCACCGTCTGCGCACGGTCACGGTGGAGATGCTCCCGGCCCTGGAGGTCATCGAGCGCTACGACGGCGGGCGGACACTGTTCTACGTGGACCCGCCCTACGTCCACTCGCAACGAACGCAGGTCGCCAAGGGCGGCGGCTACGCCCATGAGATGACCGACACCGACCACGAGGCCCTGTCCGAGCGCCTGCACGCCGTGGAGGGCATGGTGGTGCTCTCCGGCTACGACTCGGAACTCTACCGCCGCCTCTACCCCGACTGGCCGGTGTTCAGGCGTCGGGTCATGGCGGACAAAGCGGTGCCGCGCGTGGAGTGTCTGTGGTTGTCGCCCTGGACGGCGGCGAAGCTCGACCGGAGAAGCACGCTCTTGGAGGTGGCGGGATGAGCAAGGCCACTTTCCGCCTCACCGAAGGCGAGCGCCAGGTGTTCCGAAAGCGCGAGCAGCTTTCCGTCTCGGACTGGGCCGCCCGGAACATCATCGTGCAGGATGGCCCCTATGCCGGGTCCCGCCTGCGCCTGGACGTCTCCCGCTACCTGGAGGGCATGCTGGACGCCTTCGGCAGTCCGCACATCGAGGAGATCAACGTCTGCGGCGGCCACCAGCTGGGCAAGACCCTCTTCGAGTACATCTGTCTGGGCTACTCCATCGACAACTGGCCGGGGACCAAGATGCTGGCCATGCCCTCGGACGAGATGCTCGCGCGTGTGGAAGCCGAGAAGCTCAAGCCCCTGCTCATGAAGTCACCGGCCCTGCGCAAGCACGTGGTCAAACACACCGCCGGGCACTTCCGGCTCCTCGACGGCTCGTCCCTGTTCCTGTCCAGCGCGGCGTCCCCCTCGCAGCGCGCCTCCATCACGGTCAAGCACCTCTTCCTGGATGAGCCGGACCTCTACAAGGTCGAGGCCGGAAAGGGGCTGCCCATGGAGGAGTTCAAGGGTCGCACCCGCTCCTACTCGTTCTCCCGCAAGATCGTGTGCGTGGCCAAGCCGGTGGGCGACGAATCCTCGCCCATCTGGCGGGCCATGACGGAGTCGGACGAATTGCGCGTCTACGAGGCCAAGTGCCCGGCCTGCAACACCTACCAGGAGATGAAGCACCGCAACATCGTGGTGATGGGCGGCGTCAAGGACCCGCGCCGGATCGAGCGGGAGAGGCTGGCCCGCTACCGGTGCGCCGCCTGCAGATACGAGTGGTCAGACCACGTCCGGGACAGCGCCGTGGCTGCCGGGCGCTGGCGGGCCAAGCGCCCGGTAGACAAGCCGCGCTCGGTGGGCTTCCACCTCCCGGCGCTCCTCTCCCATGCGGTGAGCCTCTCCGAGATCGCGGCCAAGTGGATCAGGGCCAAGCGCTCGGACTCGCCGGACCTGATGATGGACTTCCGCAACGGCGACCTGGCCCGGCCCTACCGGCCCACCGAGCTGGCCGCCAGCGAGGAGCAGATCCTCTCCCGCCGGGCCATGCACCTGCCGCCGCAAACCGTCCCGGCCGAGGCCGTGGCCCTCACCTGCGGAATCGACACCCAACGGGACCATTTCTGGTTCGTGGTGTTGGCCTGGTCGGCGGACATGCGCTGCTGGCTGATCGATTACGGCCAGTTGCGGGAATGGGAGGACGTGGAGGCTCTGGCCCACGAGACCGCCTACCCCGTGCAGGGCAGGCCCGGCGAGGAGATGGGGATCTGGCGTGTGGCCATCGACTCGGGCGGCAACGCCTCCGAACACGGCGTGCTCACCCGCACGGAAGAGGTCTACGCCTGGTGCCGGGAGATGGGCGGCGGGCGGGTGTTCCCCTGCAAAGGCCGCTCGCGCGAGCACCACGTGCCGGTGAGCTGGACCACCGTGGACAAGCTGCCCAAGTCCGGCCGGGCCATCCCCAACGGGCTCACCCTGTACCTGCTGGACGTGCACCACCTGAAGACCCTGGTGTTCAAGCGCCTGCGGCCGGACGCCCGCCAGCCCATGCGGCTGCACGCGCAGACCGGCAGCGACTACGCCCGGCAGATCACGGCGGAACGGCTGGTGCGCGGCCGTGACGGTCGTCTGCGCTGGGAGGAGTTGAGCCGGGAGAACCACTACCTCGACTGCACCGTGCTGGCCCACGCCTGCGCGGACGGCTCTTGGAGCCCCAGCCTGCAGTACATGGCCGCGCAGGACACCGACCCGGAACCGGACTCCGTCCAGCCCCAGGGCCAGGACGAACCGGAACTTTCCACCATGGCCCATGCCCAGCGTCGCGCGAGCGCCGTTCTGGCCGGGCGCAATCACGCGTGAGGAGTGCCATGAGCAATACGAATCTGCCGTATGATCGCGCCGCCGAAGGAAAGCCCCTCACCGTTCCTGAGGTGAAGGAGCGGTTGAATTGTTCCCGTAGCTTCGTCTATAAGCTCATCAACCGCAGAGAGTTGAAGGTGATCCGCCTGGGGGACAAGAAGGGTATCAGGGTGCCCGAGCGGAGTGTGAATCGCTACCTCAAACGGCGCGCCAACATGGTTTTGAAGGATATGGAGATTCCACTTTGCGGTGATAGGCATTGAGCGTTGTGTATCTATAAGTAAATGGAAGTGGTGTAGTGCTATGAATCCGCTCAAGGTTGCTGCGATTGAATTTGTCATGCTTTGCTTTTTCTACATTATTACCGCAGGACGTAAAATAAACATATCTAGTAAATTCTTTTCATGCTTGACAAGATGCGCAACGTCAAACAGCAGACGTGTCTATAGCAACAGGATGGAATGGCATTATCTGAGAACTAGAGCAAAAATGCTGTTTGAGGATATTATAGTTCAGGCAAAGACTGGCAAATATTACGAAAATTTATGGATAGACGATACGCTGGAGTTTCAATTTACATCAAACGGCAATTATTTCATTAACTTAAATTCGATATCGCTGAGAACAGGACACCATCCAATAGGTGTGTGTAACGTTCATAGGGTAGATGGAAGAACTACAAGTGTCGTCGCTACAACGGAATCTGGTGGATATTTTTCAATAGCTCAATTAGAAAATGCACAAGTTTTTTTTATTTTACAAAGGTGTACGACAAAGGGCGAAAGAAAGTCTTCTGGTGATGAGGTTGTTCTTAAGCATTTCAAAAGCGTTCAAGACATAAAAGATAAAGATATAATAAAGTATGCAAAAAAATGTTTAATAGAGATTAATAAGTCTTCTGTTTTGTATGGAAATTATTCGGCCGCAGACATCGTTAAACGCTGGCTTCGAACCGAATCAAAGCAAATATTGTACCTGTTGTATGGTGCTTTTCTAGGATTTGTTGCTTCTGTTGCCGCAACAATAGTGTATGAAAAATATATTGAAACTGGTAAGTTGAATGGTTTGTCCACTGTAGTAATGCAGGAATTGCGTTCCGTAATGTCAGCATTTATTGTTTGGCTCAACCAGTAGAGTGTATTTTGTAATGAAACAACAGAGTGGGTAGGCGCTTGGCTTTGTGCAGTTCCCCTTGATCTGGGGGGTGGAGAGTACGGCCAGAAACTTTTTGAGTGTGCAAATTACCCTTCAATTTTGCGTCCTCCACCACAGCCTGGGAAGCCGCGCCGGTTTTTGATCCCCGGCCCACTCCCTCGACTTCTCAACCACCCAACAAACTGTCTCCATTGTCTCCATTGTCTCCAGCGTCCACCAGGAGGCCGGTAGGGGTGTGCTAGCCCTCCGGCCATGGCCATCTTCACCGCAGCCAAGAAGCAGGAACTGATCGACGCCTGGACGGCGGCGCTCCTCGCCGTGGCTGAGGGCCAGGAATACGTCATCGGCACCCGCCGTCTGCGCCGGGCCGACCTTCCCGCCATTCAGGCCCACCTCGACTGGCTGGACAAGCAGCCCACCAAGGAAGACCAAGCCGCCGGGTCCGGAAGCCCGTCCTTCACCTCCTTGATCCCCGGGAGGTACTCCTGATGGGCAACTGGCTGGACTCCTTCATCGGCTACGTCTCCCCGGTGCACGGGCTGCGCCGCGCCCAGGCCCGCGCGGCCATGGCCGGGATCGACGGCGTGGTGGAGGCGGTGCGCCGCACGGCCGCGAGCCGCGAGGGCACCCTCTCCAACTTCCAGCCTTCCCGGCTGAACGCCTACACGGTCCAGCGCGACGCCGACCTGATCATGGCCCGCGCCGAATCCCTGGTCGCCAGCGACGGCCACGCCGCGTCCTGCGTGGACTCCCTGGCCCTGAACGTGGCCGGGCCGGGCCTCAAGCCCCAGTCCGCGCCAGACATGACGGTCCTGGGGCTCTCCGACGACGAGGCGGACGCCTTCGCCGAGAGCGCGGAGAGGGCCTGGGACGTATGGTGCGCCGAGGCGGACGCTGCGGACACCGACCACTTCGACGACATGCAGTACCAGGATGCCCGCACCCTGTTCGTGACGGGCGAATTCCTGCGCCTGCCTGTGTGGCTGGACGAACCCGGCCGCGCCTTCGGCCTAGCCCTGCAGGGACTGCACCCGGCCCGTCTGCGCACCCCCTCCGACATGGCCGGGAATCCCCTGATCCGGCGCGGCGTGGAGCTGGGGGCCAACGGCCGCCCCGAGGCCTACTGGATCGCCGAGCCCAGGGACAACCGGCCCCTGGCCGGGCTCGCCAGCTGCGACTTCCGCCGCGTGCCCCGCAAGACCGGCCACCGCTGGGGCTGCTTCCACCGCCGCCACGGCAAAATGCCCGAGCAGCCCCGGGGCGAGACCATCCTCTCCCCGGCCATGAAGCAGCTGGCGGACTTGTCCGCCTACGTGGACTCCGAGCTGGTGGGCGCGGTCATCGCGGCCTCGTTCACCGTGTTCCTGGAGGCCTCCACCGACGCCATGGGCTCCCGCATCGGGCTGGACGGCAAGGCCAAGACCGGCATGGTCCAGCCTTATCCGCAGGAGATCAAGCCCGGGCTGATGGTCACGGGCCAGACCGGGCACAAGCCGCACCTGCTCTCGAACCCCAGGCCGCCCCAGAGCTTCGACGCCTTCTACACCCGCATCCTGCGCGCCGTGGCCGCCTCCACCGGCCAGCCCTACGAGACCGTGGCCAAGGACTTCAGCAAGACCAACTACTCCAGCGCCAGGGCCGCCCTGCTGGAGGTCTGGAAGCTCTACACGCTCCTGCAGGACTGGTTCGTGCGCGGCTACCTGCGCCATGTCTGGGAGATGGTCCTGGAGGAGGCCTGGCTGCGCGGCTACCTGGCCGTGCCCGAGGGCAAGCCGGATTTCTACGAAGCCCGCACCGCCTGGTGCGCGGCCTCCTGGACCCGCCCGCCCCGCGGCCAGATCGACCCCGTGAAGGAGCGCGCGGCCGAGCAGATGGGCCTGGACAACCTCACCGAGTCGCTCACCGGCATCCTCTACTCGCGCGGGATGGATCCCGAGACCATGGCCCGCACCATCGCCCGCGAGCGCCGCACCTACGAGCGCCACGGGCTCAAGCCCTCGGTTTCCGGCGTGAAGGTGGTCCTCGGCAAGGAGCCGGAGGAAGAGGCCGTCCCCGGAGACGGCGAAGACGCGAACCAGGAGGAGCAGGACCAGTGACCGTGCACTCGCAGACCTTGTGGGCCTTGGAGCCCAAGCGCCTGGACGGCCTGTTCCGGGCCATGAAGGCCAAGGGCATGCCCGACGCCGCCTCCCTGGCGCAGCTGGCCGCCCTGCGCTCCAACGCGGCCGAGGAGCGTCTCTACGAGCGCCAGGGCGACCTGGCCGTCGTGGAGATGGCCGGGCCGCTCTGCAAGGACGGCGACTGGTGGTGGGGCTTCGCCTCCATGCGCCAGATCGCCAGGGCGCTCCGGCAGGCCGCTGCCGACCCCCTCGTGCGGGCCATCCTGCTGGACGTGGACTCGCCGGGCGGCACCGTGGACGGCATCGAGGAGCTGGCGTCCTCGGTCCGCGAGGTCGCGTCCCTCAAGCCTCTCTACGCCTACGTCTCCGGCATGATGTGCA
The DNA here is from genome assembly GCF_013019105.1 of Fundidesulfovibrio magnetotacticus. Taxonomy (NCBI): domain Bacteria; kingdom Pseudomonadati; phylum Thermodesulfobacteriota; class Desulfovibrionia; order Desulfovibrionales; family Desulfovibrionaceae; genus Fundidesulfovibrio; species Fundidesulfovibrio magnetotacticus. The sequence goes on along the minus strand of NZ_BLTE01000017.1, from coordinate 60,199 downwards.
GCGCCGCCTACTGGGTGGGCTGCCAGGCCCGGGAGATCGCTGCCCTGGCCACCTCGGATGTGGGCTCCATCGGCGTGATCATGACCCATTACGACTGGTCCGGGTTCGAGGAGAAGCTGGGCGTGGACGTCACCTACCTCACGGCCGGGAGGTTCAAGGCCATGGGCAACGCGTCCGAACCGCTTTCCGAGGAGTCCAGGGCCTACCTCCAGGGAGGCCTGGACGAAATCTACGGGCTGTTCCTGGACGCCGTCGCCGCCGGGCGCGGCGTTTCCCGCGAGGCGGCCCTGGCCATGGCCGACGGCAGGCTGTTCCTGGGCCGCCAGGCCCTGGAGCTGGGGCTCATCGACCGCATCGAGAGCCGCGAAGCGTTCATCAACCGAATCGTGCAGGAGGTGCACATGGACCTGACCAAGCTCAGGGCGGGCAAGACCGCCGAAACCGACGAGGAAAAGGACCAGGCGGTCGAGGAGCAGGAGCCGGACAAGGACGGCGAGGACGAAACTGACAAGGACCCCGTCGAAGCCGAGGACGGCGACGAGGAAAAGGACGTGAAGAAGGCCCGCAAGGCCGCCGCCGCCCGCGAACAGGTGCGCTGCCTGGGCATCATCTACGCCGTGTTGGGCGACGAGCTGGGCGGCAAACTGGCCTCGGTCATCAAGTCGGGCGTCACGGCCGGGCAGGTGCAGGCCATGGGCGCGCTCATGGCCCCCGGGGCGGCCGCAGGGGTCGGGAAGCCCGCCTCCCAGGCCATGCTGGGCGCCCTGGCGGGCGTCACCCAGGCCCCGCTCAATCCGGCGGCCGGTCCCGTGGCCGGTGAGCAGGACTTCGAGGCCCTGGTGAAGGCGGAAACGGACAAGGGGTCCAGCAAGGCCCAGGCCATGGCCAAGGCGGCCAAGGAACACCCCGAGGCCCACAAAGCCTGGATCGCCAGGCAGCAGAAGGGAGGCAAGTGATGGCGCACGTCAACGAATCCCGCCGCGCCTTCAGGGCCGGCGCGGCCCTGGACTCCAAGCGGATGGTCACCCTGGCCGGTGGCGAACTGGCCTACTGCGACCCGGGCGAGCAGCCCCTGGGCGTGCTGGAATACCCCGTCGCCACGGCCGGGGAGGCCGCCGCCGTCCGCCTGCTCAACGGCTCCGGCACCGTTGAGATCGAAGCCGTCGGCGCTGTGGCCGTGAATGATCAGGTGGTGACGGCGGCCAACGGCACGGTGGCCAAGGACTCCGGAGCCGGAGCCCGCACCCTGGTCGGCCTGGCCCTCACCGCCGTTGCCGACGGCGGCGTGGTGGAAGTGCTGCCCTACGGCTACGGCCACAACCTGACCTAACCGCACCGGCACGAGGAGGAACACCCATGCCCGGAACCAAAGCCGTCTTCCGCCCCGACCTGGGGGCGCTGGCCTTCGAGTACTCCATGCAGGCCGCCTCCATGGGCTTCATCGCCCCGCTGGTGCTGCCGCCCTTCTACACCCCGCTCAAGACCGCCCAGTACCCGGTGATCCCGGCCGAAGCCCTGCTCGATGTTGTGGATACCGAGCGCGCCCCCCGCAGCGCCTACGCCCGCGGCGACTGGGAGTTCGGGTCCGACGACTACAACTGCTCCGAGAACGGCTACGAAGAGATGGTCGACGACGCCGAGGCCAGGCTCTATCGCAACTACTTCGACGCCGAACTCCTGGCCACCTACCGGGCCATCTCCATCATCCTGCGCAAGATGGAAATCCGCTGCGCGGCCAAGGTGTTCAACGCGAACACCTTCGCCGGGCACGCCGTGGCCCACGCCTGGAACTCCTACGCCGACGCCGATCCCCGGGCGGACGTGATCGCGGGCATCGAGGCCATGCGCATGTCCACCGGCATCGAGCCCAACGCCCTCATCCTGGACAAGTCCGTGCTGCGCCACGTGTCCATGTGCGACTCGGTCATCGAGCGCGTGAAGTACTCCAACCCCGACGCCATCCGGGGCGACCTCACCGAGGCCCAGCTCAAGGCCTACTTCGGCGTGGAGAAGATCATCGCGGCCGGGGCCGTGAAGAACAACGCCCCCAAGAAGAAGACCAAGAACGTCCAGACCGTGTGGAGCCCCGCCATGGCCATGCTGGGCGTGGTCTCCGACGGCGGCCAGGACCTCAAGGAGCCCAGCATCGGGCGCACCTTCGTCTGGGAGGAAGACTCCCCGGAGATGCTCGTGGTCGAGACCTACCGCGAGGAGCAGACCCGCAGCGACATCGTGCGCGCCCGCCAGCACACCGACGAGTGCATCCAGTTCACCGGCGCGGGCTACCTGATGACCGGCGTCACCGCCTAGCGCAACGGAGCCGTGCCGTGACGTTCACACCGCTGGAATCCTCGCTGATGGCCATTGCCGCGTCCATCCTGGTGGGCGTGGCCGTGCACATCCTCACCCGAAACGCGTTCGTGAGCCATGCGCAGTGCCAGGAGCGCCGCAACGGGGTCTGCGCGGACATCAAGGCCCTGCAGGACGATCACGACAAGTCCCGGGAGGACCAGTCCCGCAAGACGGCCGTCCTGTTCCAGATGGTCCGGGCGCTCATCGTGCACAACAAGGACATGCCGGCGGACGTGAAGGAGCAGATCCTGAACAAGACCGCGGGAGGTGGCGAATGATCCTGCCCGACTTCTTCCTCAGGCTCATGGAGTTCGTCCTGCATTGGGAGGGCCTCGCCTACACCGGCGGCAGGAACGACAAGGGCGGCGCCACCAAGTTCGGCGTGTCCCTGCGCTTCCTGAAGGGCCTGCCGGTCCTGGAGGGCGACCTGGACGGCGACGGGGCGGTCACCTGGAAGGACGTCTTCTCCATGACCAGGGAGCAGGCCCTGGACCTCTTCTGGCGGCACTTCGGCCAGCCCCTCTACGTGGGGGCCTGGCCGTCCCCCCTTGCCGCGGTGCTGCTGGACACGGGCGTCAACTGCGGGCGCGGAAGCGCCGTTCGCTGGGCGCAGGCCGCCTGCAACGGCATGGGCGAGGCCCCCGCGCCTCTCCTGGTGGACGGCGTGCTCGGGCAGAAGACCCGCGCGGCCCTGTGCGCCGCCTGCCGTCTGCCGGGCGGTCCGGACGCCCTCGCCCGCGCGGTGATCGCCGCCCGGAAGGCCCATTACGACCGCCTGAACGCCACGGGCGACCCCGACTACACCGTCAACCACAAGGGCTGGATGCGCCGCGTCGCCTCCCTGGAGGCGTTCGTCGCGGGGCGGCCGTGGCGCATGGAAGACAAACCCTGGGAACGCACCCAGGCCGCCTAGGAGGATGTGCATGAACCCCAAACCGCTCTGGAAGTCCACGGGCGCCATGGGCAGCCTGTCGGCCGTGGTGGCCGCCCTGGTTGCCCTGGCGTCCGCCCTGGCGTCCCGCAAGGGCGTGGAGATCGACGGAGAGACGCAGGCCATGGTGGTGAGCCTGGTGTGCGCCGTGGGCGGGGGCGTGGCCGGGCTCATCGGCCGGATCAAGGCCGCCCAGCCCATCGGAGGTTCTGTGACGCCGGAGCGTCCCGATCCCTCCGTGTCGCGCACGGAAATCCTTCCCGACACGCCGTGGGAGAGGCCCTCCACCCCCACGGCGCACCCCGGCCCGCCCGTCGCGCAGCCCCCGGCCGGGGAGCAACCTGCCGTTCGCGGCCAGGGCGATCTCGCGGCCGCCCTGGCCATGCTGGCCGAGGCCCTCAAAACCCTGTCCCCTCCCGCCCAGACGGCGGTCGATCCCCCCGCCAACCCCCATCCCACGCCCGGAGGCCCCCAGTGAAACGCTCCCCCCTCTTCATCCTCGCCGCGCTCATCCTGCTCGCGGCCTCGCTGTCGGCCGGCTGCGCCGCGTCCGGCCCCTCCCCGTCCGCGCCCGAGGAGGCTGCCCGGCAGGCCGAGGCCTACCGGTACGGCATCACCTTCCTGCGCGAGTCCAAGGACGCCGTGGTGGCCCAGGTCGAGGCCGAGAAGGCCGCGAACCCCTCCAGAGCGGCCGAAATCGACGCAAGGCTCGGACCGGCGCTCAAGTACTACAGCTCCGCCGTGGACGCCTACGACGCCGCGGCCGCCCGCGAGAAGCAGGAGGCGTGGGACACGGCCCGGTTCCTTCTGACCGGTCTGGCCGACACCGCCCTTCGCGTGGGCGTGCCCCTGGCCGTCCAGTCCCTGACCAGGTGAGCCTCCCGGTGCTGATCGACGATCCCCGCGCCTTCGCCTCCGCGTTCGGAGGCCCCGCCCTCTACACCCGCCAGGGTGCGCAGCCTTCGGCCGTCTGGTCCTTCGTGGAGGACTGCGAGCCCTGGCGCGGCCTGGACCCCAACCTCTCCCGCGCCTGGGACGAGGGCTTCTGTCGTCTGGCCTGGGGCCGCCTTCTGGCGTCGGAGGTGCCCCAGGCCCCCTCCTGGGGAGACCGGGTGGAGCAGGAAGGCCAGGCGTGGCGGGTGGAGCAGGTGCTGCGCGAGGGCGGCATGTGGGTGCTGGGTCTCATCGCCTCGGCCATGGAGGTGGGCGTGGAGATCCAGGCGTGGGGCACGGTGCAGGGTTCGGACGGCTTCTCCCGCGCCGCCTGGTCCACCGTGGCCACGGTGCAGGGCGAGGTGTGGGCGCTTTCCGGCTCCGAGAGCGAGGAGCAGGGGGCCACACGGTCCGAGACCGTCTGGCGCGTGCGCATCCCCGCCTGGCAGGGGCTCACCCAGGGGCACCGCCTCAAGGTCGGCGAGCGCACCATGGGCGTGCGCCACGTGGACGACCTGGGCATGCGCGGCGTGGTGATGGTGGTGGAGGCCGTGGAAACCCTGGGCCGGGAGGCGCAGTGAACAACGTGCGCGTGGAGTTCTACGAGGACAAGGCCTTGCGGGACCTCAGGGGCATCGTCACCGAGCACGTGCTGCGCCTTGCCCGCAAGCTGGCCGAAACGATCCGCCGCAACGCCCCCAAGGGGCGCACGGGCAAGATGGCCAGGGGCATCCGCGTCTACCGCGACCGGGACGAGGCCGTGGTCCACGTGCCCAGGCCCGCGCGCTTCATCGAGCTGGGGCACGACGTGGTGGTGGACGGACGCAAGGTCGGGCACCGCCCGCCGCGCCCGTTCATCCGCCCGGCCATCATGCGCCTTGCCGGAGACTTCGGCGAATCCTACGGCGCGGCCGTGGGCGAATACGCCGGGGCCGCCGTGGGCACGGCCGTGGGCGCGGCCGTGGGCTACCGCTACGGCGGCGCGCTGGCCACCCGGTCCGTGGCCGCCTACGGGCGCGCCCAGGGCGCGAAGATCGGCCGCGAGGGCTGGACCAGGGCCGGGGCCAGGATCGCCGACATGGCCGAGGCCCGGTCCTGGCGCGAAAAGGCCGCCCACGCGGGCGGGGCGGCCGCGGAGCTTTCCCGCTACGTCACGGCCCGGCGCTGGGGCGACCGGTGAGGGCCTTCGTCTCCGCCCTGGCCGCCCGCTGGGCCGGGTGCATGCCCCAGGAGTGCCCGCTGTTCGACGGCGAGGCCCCCCACGGTCAAGCCCTGCCCTACGGCCTGTTCCACCTCCCGGCGGCCATGCAGGACTACACGTTTTCCGGTCCCGGCGTCCGGACGGCCTTCGTCCAGCTGGACCTCTACGCGCCGCGCGACGCGGGCTGGGACCTGTTCGAGCGGCTCACCGGGACCTTCGACGACTGCGCCATGCCCGTGGAGGGCCTGGAGCTTCTGCGCATGGAGCGCGGGGCCTGGCATCGGGAGACGGACCAGGGCGCGGCGCGCTTCGTGGTCTCCTACACCGTGCAACTTCAACCCCTGTAAGGAGGGAACCCCATGGCCACCTATTCCGGCCGCAACGCCCGCGTGACCCTGGGCGACGGCGCCACCGAGAAGATCATCATGGAGCTGGGCACCTGGAAGGTGTCCATGAAGGCCAACGAGGTGGACACCTCGGCCTTCGGCGACGGCTGGGGCAAGAGCGACGTGGGCATCATGAACTGGTCCGGCTCCCTGGACGGCAACTACGACCCCAAGGACGCCGACGGCCAGGCGGTGCTGGAGGCGGCCTTCAAGTCCGGTCAGCTGATCCAGGACATCAAGTTCTACCTCAAGCACCAGGCCACCGGCGAGGTCGTGTTCTTCGAGCCGGACACCGTGTCCGACGCCAACGCCGGGGTGCGCATCACCGCCCTGGACGTCAGCGTGGACAAGGCGGGCGTGGGCAAGATCTCCGCCACCTTCTCCGGCTCCGGCCCCTGCAAGAAGACCATCGAGACCCGGCCCTAACCCGGGCCACCCCAAGGAGGCAGCATGCGACTCATCGACAAGAAGGCGGTCTGGTACCCGGTCCCGGGCGACCCCGACGGGGCCAGGGTGGAGGTCAAATACCTCACGCCCGGCGAGGAAGACGACATCCGGGAGAAGATGCGCCCCTTCCGCCAGACCATGAAAGCGGCCCCGGACGGCACCCTCCAGCCCGAATACGAGGCCAACGCCAACATGGGCGACCGGCGCTACGCGTTCATCGTGGCCGCCGTGTCCAACTGGGAGGGCTTCCACGACGAAAAAGGCCAGCCGCTCTCCTGCACGGACAAGAACAAGATCCGGGTGTCCCGCGACTGGGAGGGCTTCGGGGCGTTCATCGGCGAATGCCGCAGGGACCTGGCCGAAAAGGTCCGGGCGGAGTCGGGGCGCGAGCTGGGAAACTCCGCGAGCACGTCCGACGCCTCCTAGAGCGGCCGGACTGCGGCTATTGCCGGGAAATCCACGGCCGCAGGGGGGAGGAGCCGGACTGCACGGCATGCACGCCCCCCCTGTGGCCGGTGAACCGGGACGCAGCCAGGGTCTACCTGGCGTGCAGGCGGCAGCTGATCTTCGCCGGGATGGGGCGGCCCGTGGACATCAACCACCTGGCCGTGCACGAGGCCATGCGCCTCTTCCGGGTGCGCGACGCCGTGGACTGCTTCGAGAAGGTGCTGGCCCTGGCCGGGGAGCGCATCGCGGAGATGAACGAGCAGGCCGGGGACTAGTCCAGACGGCCCAGGGCCTTGGCTGCCAGGATGGCGGCCTTCCCGGCCCCCCGGGCCACGTCCGGACCCTGGGCGCGCACGAGGCGGATCACCCGGGCCAGCAGGAGCCACGCTGTCCAGACCAGGGCGAGCGGCAGGCACCAGAGCGCGGCCTGGCCGACCAGCAGGGCGAACGGGAACGAGGGCGAAGCGGAGACGAATCCGGCCGCCAGGAGGAATCCGGTGAGGAACCAGACCGCCAGCAGCACCGCCCAGAGCGCCTTGAGAACCTTGCTCATGGTCGAACCCTCCGTGATCGTATCGGACGCAGTAAGCATGCCGGTCGCGAGGTTTGCAACATTTAGCGTGCCCGGGAGGGATGCCTAGTGCGCCTGGGCAACGTCACCGTCGGCGTCGCGGCCGATTACGGCCAGCTGGAGCAGGATTTCCGCGACGGCAAGGAACGCTTCGCCAAGCACGGCCAGGATCTGGCCCAGGCCGTGGGCGACGGCTTCACCGCGGCCAAGAGCAAGGCCAAACAGGCCGGGCAGGACATGGCCCAGGCCCTCGGCGAAGGCCTCGCCAAGGCCAGGGACTACCTGACGGACATGGAGCGGGAGACCGAGGAGTTCCTCTCCCGCAACAAGGGCAAGATCGCCCTGGCGGCCGCGGCGACTGCCGGATACTGGGCCTACTCCAACCCCGACGAGGCCCGGCGCTACTACAGCCAGATGTCCGAGGCGGCCTCCCAGGCCGCGGGGCGCATCTCCTCCGGGTTCGAGGCCGCCTACGGCAGCCTGACCCGCCAGGGCCAGGACATGGCCGCCAACTTCAAGGCGGCCATGGGCGACATGGGCCGGTCCGTTGCCCAGGCCGCTGGGGACATCTCCGGCGGGTTCGGTCAGGCAGGGCAGGAGGCGGCGAAGTACTTCGTCCAGGAGTTCCTGCGCGGGGCCTCCGACGTGTTCCTGAAGCTCGGGCAGCAGGCCGTGACCACGGCCGCCGACCTCGGGGCCATGTCCGGGGTCACCGGACAGTCCGTGGAGGAGCTTTCCGTCCTGAAGCGCTACGCCGACGACACCGGCCAGAGCCTGGAGTCCATGGCCGCGCGTTTCCGGGCGCTCACCGAGGCGACCACGGGGCAGTCGGACGCGGCCCGGCTGGCCAGGGAACAGCTGGCCGCCGTGGGCATCGACGTCCGGGACTCCCAGGGCAACCTCAAGAACGCCGGACAGCTCTGGGTTGAGCTGGCCGACGCCACCAGGAGCTGGTCCGCCGCCGGAGAGGACGCGGGAAAGCGCCTGGGCGTCCTCCAGAACATCATCGGAAGCGTGGACAAGGAGACCCTGGCGCTCCTGAACGAAGGGGGCGGGGCCAACCAGACGCGCCTGGAGGAGGCACGGCGCATCGGCACCATCTACACCAAGGAGATGGCCGACAACATGCGCCGGATCCAGAGCGAGCGCCGGGCCGAAGCGGCCGAGGAGAAGGCCTGGGCCGAGCGTAAGGCCATGCTCTGGGCGCAGCTCGGGGCCGATCTCAACGCCCTGGCCCATCAGGTGGAGTGGGGCCAGACCACCTTCGTGGAGGCCGTCACCACGGCCTGGGACCGCGTGGGCACGTTCGTGGGCGACTGGATCGAGATGCTCAAGGGCTATTACCAGGGGTTCCTGACCTTCACGCGCGACACCCTGGCCCAGTTCGGCGAAAGCATGGTCCCCGCCTGGCTGGAGAACGCCGTGCGAAACGGCCCCGGCCCCAAGGGCGTGGTCCCCGCGCTTTCGGGACGGACGCCGGACGGCACGCCCCTGCCCAACGCCACGCCCCCCGGCTCCATCAAGCCGCCCTCGCCGCTGGCCCCTCCGCCGGGCGGCAAATCCGGCGGGGACTCCGGGCTGGACCTCAAGAAGCACATCGACTCCCTCTCCGGGGCGGCCCTCTCCGAGCAGGCGGCCCTGCTGGGGGACAAGTACGGCTCCAGGGACCTGGCCGCCTGGAAGGACTACGCCAACGAGATCAACGAGCTCACCAAGAAGCTCCAGGCCTACGAGGGAGCCAACAAGGAGGCCCTGGAACGGGCGGGCTGGTACTGGGCCACCTACCGCCTGGGCATCAAGCTGGCGGGCAACGAGATCGAGCACGCCCGCGATGTGCTGGGCTCCTACGGGGCTTCCCAGGCCAAACTGGGCGATCTGCTTGGCGACCCGTCGCACGCCGTGGAGGGCAAGCTCAAGCAGCTCTCCGTGAACTTCGCCAAGGAATACGACGCCATCGCCGGGGACGCCAGGCGCAGCGAAGAGGAGAAGGGGCGGGAGATCGCCACGCTCCACCGCCGCGCCGCCGAGGAGCGGTTCCAGATCGAGAACGCGGCCCTGGGCGACCTGGCCAGGCTGGACGAAGGCTACATCGCCCGGAAGATGCAGGGCATCGACGCCACCCTCGACTACCTGCGCAAGCGCGGCGTGGACGAATCGGCCATCCGCGCCGTGGAGGCCCGCAAGCTCGACGAGCTGAACAAGCAGGCGCTGGAGGCCCGCATCGGCACCGAGGAGAGCTTCGGGGCCTATCTGGCGGATCGCGTGGCCCTCAATTCCGGCCTCTACAGGAGCGCCCAGGGCCAGATTGTGGAGACCTGGCGGCAGACGGCCGACGCGGTGACGAAGGGCATAGGCGGCGTGGCCGACGCGGTGAACTGGACATTCGGCCAGATCGGCGGAGACGCCCTCACCGGCAAGCTCAAGGAGGCCGGAAACTACGTCCAGCAGTTCCTGGCCCAGCTCAAGCAGGCCTTCTCCTCCTTCTTCACGGACCTCCTGAAGATCGGCACCGACAAGTACCTCTTCAGACCCGCCCTGGAGGCCCTCTTCGGCACGGGCGGCTCCGGGTCCCGCTCCGGCGCCTACGGCCTGGTGAACGGAGACACCGTCTCCGCCGTGGAGTCCGCCGCCGGGAGCGCAGGCCTGCTGGGCGCGTTCACGGGCGCCCTGGGCGCGCAGCGCATCACCAGCTCCCTGCCCACCTCCAACGCCATCTCCCTGCTGCTGGGCGAGGACGTTTCCGCCCGGATGGGGCTCCGGGGTTTCGGCGTCCCGGCCGCGTCCTTCGGGGCCGGGACGCCCTCCGCCGTGATCGCCGGAGCGGGCGGGGCTTCCGGCGCGACGGTTCCCGGCGTCTCCCTGGACAGCTTCGCGGCGTCTTCGGGCATGCGCATGGTCGCCCTGGACGGCGTGACCTACGCCGTGGCCCGGGACGGCTCCATGACCGCCGTGGGTCAGGCTTCCGGGAGGGCGACGGTCCAGGGGCGGCAGTCCGGATCGTCCGGGAACTTCCTGGGGGACCTGATCAAGGGCAGCCTGGGCAAGGAATCCGGCTGGGTGCAGAGCCTCAACCAGTGGGGCTACGACAACTTCGGCCTGGGCTCGCTCGTCTCCGGCTATTCGTCCAGTGCGGTCTCCTCGGCGTCCACGGCGTTCTCGTCGGGCATGGCCGGGTCCGACATGACGGGCTATCAGGCCCTCATGGCCGGGGACCGGGCCGCCGTGTCCTCGCTCAATTCCTCCGGGCTCACCACGTCGGTCACGGGCGGCCTGGGCACGGCCGCGTCCGGAGCGCTCATGGGCGCGGGCCTGGGCTACGGCGTCTCCAGCCTGATCTACCCCAACGGCACGGGCACGGTGGGCGGCACCGTCGGCGGCGCGCTGGGCGGGGCCGCCGGGGCCATCGCGGGCACGTCCTCCATGCTGGCCGGGACCGCCCTGGGCAGCGTGGCAGGCCCCGTCGGCGCGGTGCTGGGCGGCGTGGTGGGCTCTCTGCTCACCGGCTCCACCACGTCCGAGACCTCGCTCACCGGCGAGACCGGGGCCACGGTGACCGTCACCGCGCCCCTCTCTTCCGTCCTCTCCGGCTGGGCATCCAACCGGACCACCACCTCGGGCCTGTTCGGCTCCTCGGAGACCACGCACAACAAGCAGTGGACCAGCCTGGATCCGGCCCTGGCCAAGGCCTGGAACACCGCCTGGACCAGGGACAGCTCCAACGTCCGCTCCCGCGCCCAGGACCTGGGCATGGACCTCTCCTCCTGGTCCACCTATTCCTTCCCGCTCTCCTTCGACATCAACTCCGGCGTGGTGGCCCAGGCCTCCTCCAACGTGGCCACCAACATGTCCCAGGTGGTCATCACGGCCAACGACCTCAGGGACGCCTTCGACGACGTGGCCCGGGGCGGGGAAGACTACTACACCGAGCTGGAGCGGATCTCCGCGGCCTACGCCGCCGGGTCCATCGCCGCGGACAAGGCGGGCACGTCCCTGGCCGCCCTGACCGGCTACCTGAATGTGGTCTACCAGGGGGAGTGGGTCTCCCAGGCCTCCGACATCATGGGCGGGCTGGAGGACGTCACCAGCGCGTTCTCCATCCTGCAGAAGTACACCATGACCACGCAGGAGCAGTGGCAGGCCTCCCTGGAGGGCTACGCCTCCAAGGCCGCCGTGGCCATCGCCCAGCTGGGCGAAGCCGGGGTGACGCTGGAGAACTTCTGGGACCGCTACGAGGAGGCGGCATCCGGCGGGCTCGACCCCGAGACCTTCGCCAAATGGGCCAACGCGGCCGATTACATGGCCCAGTTCTCCTCCACGGAGCAGCAGGCCGTCCAGCTGGTCCAGGCGGCCAACCAGACCCGCCTTTCCTCGCTGCAGGCCGAGCTGACCCTCATCAACACCCAGAAGGTGATGGTGGACGGGCTGCTCACCAGCGTCTCCAGCGCCTGGTCCACCTTCTCCGGGCTGGCCGATTCCCTGGAATCCACGCTGCAGAGCCTGTCGTGGAACACCACGCTCTCGGGCAAGAGCAACCGAAGCGTGCTCTCGGAGATGGAAGCCCACTACAACCGGCTCCTGGCCAAGGTGCAGGGCGAGGGGCCGTCCTCGCCCACCTATTCCGGCGACGTCTCCAGGCTGGCGGGGTTCGCCTCCACCTACCTGTCCAAGTACCACGACGTGTACGGGTCCTCCGCGACCTATTACGGCGTCTACGAAAGCGTGACCGACACCCTGGAGTCCCTGGAGGCCTCCACGCGCTCCGAGGCGGACATCCTCCTGGAGCAGCTCGAGGTGCAGTACGACCAGGTGAACGCCATCCAGGCCGAGGTGGACCAGCTGACCCTCGCCAACGCCAACCTGACCATCCTGGCCGGGTCCATCCAGACGGCCGGGCAGGCCATCGCCTCGGCCCTCTCCGCCCTGGGTGTGGACAGCTCCTACACCGACCCCATCGTGGCCGCCGTGGCCACGGCCGACGCCGCCATCGCCGCGTCCGCCTCGGACGGCCCGCCCGCGTCCTCCGGCGCCCAGGAGGCCGCCTGGACGGCCGAGGACGCCCTGAACCTCTACAACGCCCTCAACCAGTCCATGTACGGCACGCCTTCCGCATCGCCGTGGCTCGGCGAGTTCGCGGGAGGGGGCAGCGTCACCGGCCCGGGCAGCTTCCTGGTGGGTGAGCGCGGCTTGCCGGAGATCGTGACCATCGGCGCGGGGTCCACGGCCCATGTGCGGTCCAACAGGGACGTGCGGCAGGCCGTGGGGATGGACAGCGATGCGATGATCGGCGTCTCCCGGGCGGGCTTCACGGCCATCGTCCAGGAACTGCGGGAGCTGCGCGCCATGAACGTGCGCACCGCCTCGGCGCTGGAACGTCTGGCCTCGAGGGTGCAGTGATGCTCGTCTACCTGCTGGAGCTGGACTATCTGGACCCCGCCTCCGGGGAGACCGGCACGCTCTGTTTCACCACGGCCGGAGGAGGCTGGTGCTCCGGCCCGGCCGACGATCCCCCCGACCGGTTCTACGAGCCGCGCCTGCAGGTGGCGCTCAACTACGAGCGCCGGGTCTTTCGCGACGGCATCACGCCGGGATGCGGGGAGGGCGGCTACGGCACGGCGACCATCGCCATCCCGGACGGCCGCCTGGACCACTACAAGCGCCTGTGCTTCGACAACAGGGGCGTGCGCTCCCTGGCGGGCGACCGCGCCTGGCCGCGCTCCGCGTTCAGGCCCCTGGTGACGGGCCTTGCCGCCGCGCCCGAGTTCCACCAGCAGACCATGACCGTCAAGCTGCGCGACTACGTGCAGCGCTACCGCAACCCCCTCTCGCGCAACGTCTATCTGGGCAACAACGCCGACGGCGTGGGCGTGGAAGGCGACACCGAACTCATGGGCAAGACCAAGCCCATCGCCCTGGGCAGGCTGCGCGACATCCCCCTGGTGCTGGTGAGCGAGTCCGACGACATCTACCAAGCGCACGACGGCCCGATGCAGGCCTTCGAGGCCCTGCGCGCCGACGGCGTGCCCCTGGACATCCTCCAGGACTGCGCGGACCTGGCCGCCCTGCGCGCCGCCGCCGTCTCCGGGGGCCAGGCGGTCACCTGCGCGGCCCTGGGCCTGCTGCGCGCCCCCGGGCAGGCCTCGGCCACGCTCACGGCCGACGTGCGCGGGGCGAAATTCGGCGGCGTCTACGTGGAGGACCTGGCCGGGCTCCTGCGCGCCGTGTCCGCGCACCTGATCCGCATGCCGCGCACCAACCTGATCCGTCACAGCGAGGCTCTGGGCAACGCCGTCTGGGCAGCATCGGGTCTTACGGCGGCCCCGGATGCCTCGGTGGCCTTCCCGGGCTCCATGTCGGTCTGGCGGCTCACCGAGGGGACCGGGACCGGCGGCCACCTCCTCGCCCAGACCCTGGACTGCGCCACGGGCATCCACTGCTTCAGCGTGCACGTGCGGCCCGCCGGGCGCTCGCGCGTGCTGCTCCGCGTGGCGCGCTCCGGCAACCCGGCGGACAACGTGGCCGCCTTGTTCGACATCACCGCCGAGGGCGGGATGGTCCTGGAGATCCAGACGAACGGCAGCGCCCTGGGCGGGGCCTACGACGAGGACGGCTGGCTGGCGGACGCCTGGGTGGACGCCCTGCCGGGCGGCTGGATCCGGTGTAGCGTGGCCGGGCAGCCTTACGCCGGGCAGTTCGCCCAGCTTACCGCCTCCCTGGAGTTGCTCGCGGACGACTCCGCGCAGTCCTACGCCGGGGACGGCTCCTCGGGCGTGCACGCCGCCGGGGCGCAGCTCGAGCTTGCGGCCTCGCCGTCACGCTACGCCGGACCCACTGCGCTGGACGCCGTGACCGCCTACGACCCGGAAGAGGAGATCGCCTTCGATGAGGATTCCCTGGCGGCCCTGGCCGCAGCCTGCCCCCAGCCGGTGGGTTTCTTCACGGCCGCTGGCAGCGCGGACACTGCCGCCGAGGTCTGCGACGCCCTGTGCGGCGGCCTGCAGGCCGGGTGGGGCTTCACCCGGGCGGGCCTGTTCCGGGCGGGCCGCCTGCGGGCGCTCACGGGCTCGGAGCCGGTCAAGGCCGTCTTCACCCGGGACACCATCAAGGAGGACACCCTGGACTGGTCCGCGCCGTTCTCCAGCGCGGACGGCGCGCCGCCCTACCGGGTGTCGCTCTCCGGAGTCCGCAACTGGACGGTGCGCCGGAAGAGCGAGCTTGCGGAGATCGTGGCGGAGCAGTCCCCGGCCTACGCCCGCTGGGCCGGTGAGGAGTACCGCACGGCACGGCGCGAGGATCCTTCCGTGCTGGCCAGGCATCCGGCGGCCTGCGCTCTGGCCTTCGTCTCGCAACTGGCCGTGCTCGCCGACGTGAACGCCCAGGCCCGGGCGCTCTTCGCATTCTACGCCTCGGGCCTGGAACGCTTCACTTTCGCGGTGGTGATGAACCGGGAGTCCGGCGTCTTCGACCTGGACTTCCTCGACGTGGTGACCGTGGTCTACGACCGCTTCGGCCTGGACGAGGGGCGCAACTTCCTGGTGCTGGGCGTCACCGAGCAGGAGGAGCTGGACGAGGCGGTCATCGAGGTGCTCGGATGATCATCAGGAACTGCATGCTCTGCTGGCCGGACTACTGCGCCAGAGGGACGCTTTCCGGCGGCAGCTGGCGGGCCTCCCTGCCCGCATCCAACCTGCAGACGGACTACCTGGGCCAGGTGGCCCGCACCACCGACGCCCAGGACGGCTCGGGCGCGGTGCGGCTCGCTTTCGACAAGCGCCGCGAGGTCCGGGCCGTGGCGCTCGTCAACCACAACCTCTCCCTGGACGCCACCATCCGGCACATCCTCTACGAGGACGCGGCCTGCACCTCCGTGGCCTACGACAGCAAGGCGCTCCCCGTGTGGCCTCGCTGGTACGACAGCGTCTCCAGGCGCTGGTCCACGCCCGGATGGTGGAAGGGGCAGATCAGCGAGGAGGAGCTGGCGCGCATCGAGCGGCCCCTGCATTTCCGGCTCCTAGAAGCGACCCTGGCCGGGAAGGCCATGGACGTGATCCTCTCGGACCCGGGCAATTCCAGCGGGCACCTCCAGGCCGGACGCCTGGTCGTGGTCGAGGACTGGACCCCCAGGATCAACTTCTCCTACGGGGCCAGGCTGCGCTGGGTGGACCCCTCCGCCACGACCATCGTCGGGAGCGGCACCCGGCATTTCCAGCGCAAGACCAAGTACCGCCGCGCGGAGATCAGCCTCAAGGCCATGCGCCACGAGGAGGCCGTCAACAAGTTCCTGCGCATGCAGCGCGAATGCGGCATCAGCGAGCCGTTCCTGTTCATCTTCAACAGCGGCGACGAGCAGTACCTGCAGCAGACCGCCTTCCTGGCCCGGTTCGCGGACACCGCATCGATCGGCTTCGATGCGCCGGGCCTGGCGTCGTCGGACACCATCGTCATCGAGGAGGTCGTATGAGCCTGCCGGAAGCGGTCCAGCGCCTGCTGGGCAAGTTCTGGAACGCCGATCGCAAGACCGAGGCCAATCCCGGCGGCTTCGGCGGCAACGGCCACGAGGAGGGATTCCCGGACGCCCTGGTGGACGTTGGCGAGGCCTGCCGCTTCGCCGGTGAACAGGCCGACGTTGCCCGGGGCTATGCCCAGGACGCGGCCGCAGCGGAGGCCCAGTCCGACGCCTGGAAGGATCTGGGATGGGTGGTGGAGTACGTGGGCCCGGCCACGTTCACGGCCGTGGGCGACGTGACCGGGCACTTGGCAGCGGGCCGGGCCGTGCGTGCCGATCTGGGCGCGTCGCTGGCCCGTTCGCACGTGGCGGCGGTCGAATACGCATCGGCAACCGGGCTGACCACGTGCAAGCTCGTGGATGCCGTGCTCACTCCGGCGCTTGCCGGCGTCGCGCTGGGGCAGGACCCGGCGAACGCGCCGCGTGTTGCATACGGCAAAGTGCGGCGATTCACCTTCGGATAAAAGGAACGCATCATGGCCCTGAAAAACTATGCGCTGAACAGCGTCGCGGTGTCCCAGGAAACGGATTTGGTGGTTCCGGCGGCCGACAAGGAATTCGAATCCGCCGGGCTCATCATCTGCAACAACGAAGCGACCAACGTGGCCGCCATCCTCGTCAGGCTCACGACCTCGGCCAACGCGTCCAAGGGCATGATCTGGCGGGGGACACTGGCCGCAGGGGAACCGTTCTTCGTCGATTCAAAGGTGGTCATTGCAGCCTCGGCGAGCCCGGACAAGGTGCGGGTCATCTCCGACCAGGCCAACGTGTCCTTCATCTTCAGCGGCGACGAGAGCTAGCCATGGGCGTCAAGGCGACTACCTGGCGGCAGACCATCCAGGGCGGCAAGCAGCTGTTCAGGCTGTATCCGTCCAGGGGGAACCAGACGCTCACGGGGACGGTCACGCTCCCTTCGACGCTGAACGGCCCGATCCAGGTCACACCTTTCGACACGCTCACCCTGAACGGGGCCACGGTGACCGTGGAAAACCCCTGCCGGGGGCACATCCTCTACTGCAAGAACCTGATCGTGACCGGCGCGGCCGCCATCATCCACATGAACGGGAAGGGGTGCACGGGCATCGACTGGGAGAACTACGACCTGGACATCCCGGCGGCCATCGCGCTCGCCTCGTTGACGTCCAATGCCCGGACGCTCCTCCAGCGGTTTCTGCGCGCAGGCTGGTACCTGGGAGACCCGCAGCTTTGGAAGGATCACGCGGGTGTGGTCCAGGCCGTCCTTACAGCCGGGGCCAACAAGATCATCGACAAGACGCTGTTAGGCGCTGGCGGGTATTTCGCGGCCCTGTCCGGCTGGTATTCGGGCTGCATGGGCGGCGCGGCAGGGGCTGCCGGGACCGGCGGTCCTGGTGGAGGGGGCGCGGGAAGCGCCTATTGCGGCATCAACTACGTCCAGTGGGGCGGTATCGGCGGCAAAGGACGGCCCTGGCGCGGCGGGTTCGGGGGCCAGGGAGGGCCAAGCTGCCAAAGCCAGGGCCTGAGCGGCGATCAGAACCGCCAGGGGAGTCCGGGCGGCGTCCTGGTGGTTGTCGTCGAGAATGACGTCACGGTCGGGCCTGGCCTGACCATAGCGGCCAACGCCCTGCCCGTCACCGGGGGCACCAACGAAACCGGCGGATGCGGCGGGGGGCGCGCCAAGCTGCTCTACGGGGGGGCGCTCACGGGCACCCCGACCATCACCGCCAACGGCGCAGCCGGACAATCCGGCAACTGCTCGCCTGCCGCCGGGGGGGCGGGCAAGGCCGACTCTTCAACCTTCACCGCATGGGGGCTTTAATGGGTGTCGTGATCCTGCATTCTCCGTATGACGATGCTTCCAGGGCTTTCGTGGCCTCTCTGGGGGTGGACATTCCACAGGGCGAGGACGTGATGCTGGACGTGGACGGGATCGGCGTCCGCATCGTCTCCGACCACGCGCGGTGCGTCGGCATCAACCCGACGTTTCGCGCCTACCCGGTGCTGCTCTACACGCTGGGGCAGGACACCTACCAGCTGGACGCTCCGACAAGCTGGCAGCAGTGCCTGGAGTTCATGGACGATCCATTCGGCGACGCCGACAGCGGCTTGGCCCGGATGAGCAAGCTCGACTTCCTGGACCTCTTCACCCAGGCCGAGCTGGAAGCCCTGAAAGGCCTGGAAGCGTCCGTGCCGTCCGTGGCCGTCTTCTGGGAGAAGTACCGGGCCGCCGAATACATGAACCTGACCGATCCGCGCACGGTGGCCTCCATCCGGGCGCTGGAAACGGCCGGACTCATCGCCGCCGGGCGCGCCGACAGGATTCTCGCCGGAGAGGAGCCGTAAGCCATGGTGAGGATCAGACGCTACTTTTGGAACGTGCTTCTGGGGCTGGACCAGTTTCTTTCCGTGCTCACCGGGGGCGACCCGGACGAAACGGTGTCCTCGCGAGTGGGCAAGGCGGCAGTGGCCGGGAGCCGCATGGGCCTGGCCCTGGAGTGGTGCCTGGACCACGTGTTCGGGGCCGGGCACTGCCGCAGCTCGATCGAGCCGGATGAGGGAGGAGGGAAGGTGGTTCCCTGGTAGATGCTGGATCGTCAGATGGTCTGCTCTTCCAGGGCGGACCTAACCCTGGCGACCACAGCCTCGATATCCTGCCGCACCTCGTGCTCCCATATGCGGACAACGCTCCAGCCGGTTGATGAAAGCTGTTCGTTGACCAGTGCGTCGCGGGCAACGTTGCGGGAGATCTTGGCTTCCCAGAAATCGTGATTCGCTTTGGGCTGCTGGAAGTGAACGGGGCAACGGTGCCAGAAGCAGCCATCAACAAAGATGACCACGCGGCGGGACGGGAAGACGATGTCCGGTTTCCCCGGAAGACCATGCCCGATGCGGTAGCGGTGTCCAAGTCTCCAGAGACGCTTTCGCAGCTTCTGTTCCGGCTTGGTGTTCTTCCCTTTGATGGCGGACATGCAGCGGTGCCGCTGTTCCTCGGTGAGGACATCGGTCCGGTCGCTGTTGTCCTGCACGATCAGTCCTCTTCTTCCTCTGGCAGGTGGATTTCGATTTCAGGTCCAAATGGGAGCACTTCAGGCGAGATCGAAAATCCATCCGGGGTGACACCCTCCGGCAGAGTTGCGAGAGTATGGAGTAAGGAGGCAGCAAAGCCAGACAGATTTTCTGCTATCCTTAGCCGGGCGGAGTCTTCTTCAAGAGCATACACACGGTAAAGATCGTAGCGTCGTCCTTCATCCGACATTTCCCGCAACTCAGCCATGGAAACATGCAGGGGGCGCTCATGAGGGCCGGCTGTTGATTTGACATCCAGCCTGATCTCGTTGCCGGAATTGTCCTCAATCGTAAAGTCATATGGAGCGACGGCGTTCGTGTCGGAAACCCAGGTGTGGCGCCGGATTGATCCTGAGCGGGTCTGCAAGAAAAACCAGGAGTTGATCAGAGCCTCGCCATCCCTGCCAACGGCCTCCGCATTGAGCCGGGCGCGCCGCAGGGCTTCCTGGTTCATCGTGGTGCCGGAACGACGTCTGAACAGGCGTTCTGTACCTTCAACACCACCTAAGGCAGCATCCTCGATGGCTTCATCCAATGTGAATTCAAGAGCCGGATGCGAATCGGTAAGGCCTGCGGCATCAATTAATCCTTCAAGCTCTGTAGTAGACAGAGGGATCATGCTGGCACTACCTAGCCTGTCATTGAGTATCCTGTGTAGAGAAGTGTCTTCATGATGTGATGCGGCAACGAATAGAATGCGAGCTGATGATGGTATTATTTCTCCTGAAAAATCAAACACAACAAAGTCACCTGGGGTAAGTGGGTCAAATCTATCCTCAGAAACAATCCGAGGGATCAGCTCTCCATTGAGTCTCCAGTTTTTATACCCTTCACCATTCTTAGTAATTTTTCTCTGAAGTCGAAGGGCACCACTTAAGCCTGGACCTAGTAGCATAATATCTAGACCAAAGCTGCCAGATATTCCAGTTTCAGTATCTGGAAGAGCTGGGAACAAGGACCTAATAAACACATCCTTGTTTAGGTTTATGGCTTTTTGATTTCCAGCATGAAGTGTTTCGTGTTGATGCTGGAAGAAGGTGAGATCAGACCGACTAAGCCTCTTCAGAGCGATTTTGCCTGACACTTCAGCCTCGCAGGGTTTTGAGCATGACTTCCGCAAGTGCCTTGGCCATGAGCGGGGGCACAGCGTTGCCGATTTGTCTGAAGCCGGGATTCATGGGACCGATGAACACAAACCCGTCCGGGAAGGACTGCAGTCTTGCCGCCTCCCGGACGGAGATGGTCCGGGCCTGACTGCTGTCGTAGTGGATGTGGGAATAGCTGTCCTTGCCAAGGTGGGCCATCAGCGTTCTTGCAGGCTGGTCAGCCTCCATCTTCCGCCACTTGTTGGGGAATTTTCCAGGATCATAGGGGGGGACGGTCTCGTCCCAGAGGCGCTGGTGTTCCCTGGACCCTTTGGCCGGGGCCTGTCCTTTCGCCTGCAACGCGGCGAGCTTTTCATTGAAAAGGTCGATGGCGTGACGATACGCCTCAGGGTACTGGTCTCCGGCGTTCATCCGGGCAAAGATGGCATAGTCCCTGGGCAGGAACCGGATCACATGGTCTTTGATGCCGACTTGGTTCTCAAACCCGGGCCAGGACCGCATGAGTCTGCCGTACTCGGTGATCTGCCGGGACTCTTCATATGGCCAGAGCATGTCGAACCGGCGGGGACCCTTCTTCAGTTTTCCCTTCAGGTGGTCCCGGATGGGGGGGAGATCCTGCAGAGCCTCCCGGGCCGTAACAGCCGGGGGCAGCCCGGGGGTGCCTTTGGGCGTGGGGACGAAACGGGAATTGTCCTCATTAAGGCTGTCGCGGTCTGGTTCAGGCAGGAATTTGAGCGCGACCTGCCGGGACCCTTCGTAGCCTTTGGGGAGCACGTGGCGGTGCGTCGGCTCGGGGAAGAGCACCTCTTCAGTAACACCGGCCGCATAGCCGATCAGGAAGGCCCTCTCGCGCATTTCAGGGACGCCGTAATGGACGGCGTTCAGCAGCGTGTAACGGCATGTGTAGCCAAGATCCTCCAGGACCTCGCAGATCTCCTCGTAGATGTTGTGGCCGCCGTGGTTGAGGACGTCTGGCACATTCTCAACCAGAAGAGCCACCGGCTTGAGCTGTTTGATGTACTCCAGGTAGCGCAGGTAGAGGTCGCTGCGTGGGTCCTTTATGAAGGCGTGGGGGTGCTCGGCAACCTCGCGCAGCTTGGCGCGGCCCACGCGGGCGAACGCCTGGCAGGGCGGGCCGCCCACGATGACGTCAATGGCAGCCTCCGGCTCGTCAAAGCCCATTTCCTGCATGAACGGATGAGGCTCGGTGAGGACGATGTCGCGGCTCCGGGCGTGGCGGTTCCGTTCGTTCTCTTCGAGATGTGGGTAGAAATTGAGAGCATGGGAGGCAGCGGCGACCGGGTCCATCTCGATGGCGGCGCAGAGCTTGTACCCGGCGGAATGAAAGCCCAATGAGATGCCGCCACAGCCTGCAAAAAGATCAAGGACGCGAGGAGCCCCTCCGTTTTTCAGACGGTCAATTTTTCGTTTGATTTCAAGGGACATCGATAAATCTCCAGAAACATGGCGCGCGAAGTCTCCCCAAGTGTTGGGTTCATGGGGAGTTACCATCGAGAGGAGTGGGAGTCAAAAAGCTAAGGAGTGAATAGTCGCGATGTTGAAAGAAGGGGCATGGCGGCAAACGCGAGAGTCTGCGTTGGAGAGGATGCCATGGCTCATCAGAATCACAACGATTAAACTCCAGGCTACACCAAGTGCCAATGGTGATGGGCGAAGTTTTGCGTGAGAGAAATGATTCCCAGATAACTCTAGACTATTAGTGCATCTACTCCTTTGACAATTAATGTGCAATTCGAATAATATTTCACTATATCTTTAATTGTGACATTGGGTCTGCCACCATGTGCAAGGTCATTCCTCGCGTTGCAGAGCGAGTCAAGAGACGATAGTATTTTGTCACGTTTCTTGTGTGTATTGATGCGAAGTTTAATGCTGTCTTTCCATGTTGTGTCAAACTCTCCAAGGAGCTTGAGAATGTGGTCGTATCTTGGGTTTGTCGGGCTATTTCGTATCTTTTTGTCGATAAACCTCTTAAGTCTTGCTGACTGATTGCGGGAAAAGTAGTCTGCAACTATAGTTTTAATACTGGCCTCAATAGTGCCACATGATCGAATTAGCGCGTACATAGTTAAGTGTGGTGTCGAAGAATCAAATGCACCGAGTGTTTTAATTTTTGTCTGGATTGATTTAAGTTCTGAACTGCATGTCATCAACAGTCCGTGTACAGTTGTATTATTCATAGCTGATGTCAAACAAGATGTTTGCGGCAAGTTGTATACGGCGGTTTATATTTGTTGCGACCATAGTTTCAAATCGCAATAAATATTTAAACTCGTCGTTGTTGAGTAACGATTCGTGTCGAGTCGATAGGTCTGTTGGTATTGCGATGCCTCTGTTGATTGCATAAGAGGATGCGATAGAAATTGCGTCAAACACCGTTGGATGGAAGTGAAAAACGTCACCATCCCGGGTGCTGCTAAAGGCATGTCGGCCGATCTTTTCGTGGACAAAGTCTGTCATGCCAGTGAATTTGTTGCGCAGTATGTCTATCGAGACTTCAGTGTTGTTACTGTCGCATCCCATAAAATCGTTCAAATATTTTTTTATTGAGATTCGACCTCTACTTCTGGAGCGCATGTCGTCAGATGACAATGCAAAAAATCTAAGTATAAATTCTATGTCGCGCATCCTGCTGTCATGCTCTCGTGAATTCAAAAGGTGGCGCCAGGAGACGGCGCTGTTTAGCTCGATCAACAGGGTGTTTAGTGCTCCCTGGTATACGCAGTTTCTAATTTCTTGAGGGAAAAGTGTTCGTCCGCTGGTGTTGATTCGCTCAAATACTTGGTATAGGCTTGTGTCATCATCTTTTGGGTGTGTTTGTTCAAAGATAATTGCATGGATTGTTGTGTTGTTAATTCTTCTTTGCTCATTATCTGCCAACTCAGAAAATGCTTTGCCTCTCCACCGTGAGTTGATTTTGTCCGTGTTGGTGAGTTTGAATACCTTGTTGTCTTTTGAAAAAACGCCACGAACATAGTCGTATATCGTCATTATGCGTTGGTAGCCATCCACGATCAGGCGCGACTCGCGCTTTGTTGTTGCCAGGAAGATATTGGGTATCGGAAGCCCCAAGAGGACGGAGTCGATAAATCTGCTGGCTTCAGACTTGTCCCATACATAGTTTCTTTGGATTTCAGGCTTTTCTAGCTCGCCCTCTCTGTACATAATCATCAGCTCTCTAAAAGACAGGTCTGCGCCCCATGACTTGATATTGTAAAGGTCATCATTTGAGTAGTAGTCATTTGACTCTGAGGGGATGCTGACAGTTTTTAACTGCTTTTTGCTGTGCATGGAATTGCTCCCGTATTAATTAATAAAAATCACTGACAATTGACATTGATTCGCTAGTCTGTTTGTTTGTCCGAAGTCTTTGCGCTGTGTGGGAAACAATTGCCAACATTTCCTTTGTTACCGTTTTGCTGGGCAGTCTGTGTTTTCTCTCTTCGCAGTAGGGTCTTTGTCGCCCGTATTGAAGAATCAGGTTCTGGCCGCGCGCGATTGTCTCCAGTAACTGACATCCCCTTTTGCAAGCCTCTTGTTGCAATACGAATTTGTCGGCATGCCGTCATTTTAAGTCTTTAGTATTGTGCATGGTGGTCATGTTTCTTTATGGTAGTGACTTGATGTAGTTGAGTGTTTGTTCAAGCTTTCGTTGAAGCATCTCGACGTGTTCGTCTATTTCAAGTAAAAATCTTTGCGATTCCACAGAGTTTTCTTTGTTGATGCCAGTATTGATTCCGGGCAATGCTTGGGTGTGATATTCTAAAGCCTCATTTATCTTTATTTTTGCATCAGAAATATCCTTGATGCATTTCTCAATATATGGAAGTGCAGCAACTGAAGAAAGTGTCATGTGTTTGGCTCCTTGATGAATTGGTTATGGCAAGAGTGATTGAATGTGCCTAGTCGGTATTGTTGCGCATTTTTGTTAGTTCTTCGGGTGAAAACACTTCGCCGCAGTCAAGGCAAACTTTGTCTCCAGTATCCCAATAGTATGGAGGCATGCGTTCCTTTGTCAGGTTGTTGTGCTGACACTTCTGTTTGTTGTGTGCTTTGTTTGAGTTTTCATCCGTGTTGATTGTCTTCATGTTGTGCACCTTTGTTGAATTATTGTTTTGTTCTTGGTTCCTGCCTGTATGGCCAAATTTTCTTCGTATGAGGATGTATCAGTCTACAACAAAACTTGCTGTGACTTTAATTGCAGACCATCTCATACTAGTCTTTTCATCATGACCAGCACGAGCCTCGGCTCTGACTGATCAAACAAATCACATCAGGGCCTAACAGAAAATCCTGCAGCGATCTGCTTGGCGAACACCGCCTTGAGATTCTTGATCTTGCGCTCTAAAATGTCCTTCTCGGCCTCCAGCGCACGCAGCTGAGTCGAAAACTCCGTGACAGACTCCAGGCCAGCCTTGGCGAGCATAGCCTGGGCCTCGGCCATGGCCTTGGATGGTTCCTGCTCGTCGGTGTTTGCCAGGATATCGATGTCCCCGGCCAGGACCCCGGTCTTGTGCTTGCAGAGCTTATTGAAAATCCCTGCCCGGCAGTCGCAGCTGATCATGAGCTTATCTGCGGCCCAGCGCAGTTCCACGCGGTAGATGCCTTCGCTGCCCTGGGCGAGCAGGGTGAGGGTGGTCGCCTGGGACACGTCTACTCCTTCCCGGCCTCACTGGATGGCCCGGCAACCGATCTCTTCGCAACAGGGCCTTTCCCGCCCGCATCGAAGAATTGGTCCCCGACCGGGCTCGTGGTGGCTCCAACAGCTGCCATCACTGCCCGGCGAATCTCTTCGTCCGAGGCCCCTGCCTCACGCATGACCTTTGCCACGGTCTCCACTCTCTGAGCGATAGGATCCTGCAAATGGGAAACTGCCGATTCGGAGCGGAACATCGGTTCCTCTCCGATCAGCAGCCAATTGGCATTGAGCCCAAGCTCAGCGACCCACCGCTGGAGGGCTTCACAGCGAGGATAAGCCAAGCCGTTTTTATACTTGGAGAACGTTTCCTTGGTTACGCCACCGATGCGCCCAAGTTCCTGTTCTTCCTTGCCAAGAATTTTTCCAAGCTTGGCTAGCCGGTCACCAATATCAGACAAAATGTCACTCCAGTTGCATTTTATCTTGACCAGTGGAAAGATAAACCGTATCTGCCCACTCAATGAAGCCGCTCAAACCGACTTCACCCATAAACCTGTCTCGGGGGCACCTTATGCCGCACACCCAAGGTTTGTCTTCCCTTTCCGAACAGTTCGCCCCGTATGGACCCGTCCTCGCGCACAACCCTTGGTTAGGCCTTGCTCCTGCAGGGGTAGTCACCGCCGGCAGCCATATGAACTTCGATAAGCATTTCCCGAGCAGCAAAGAGATCCGCGCCGTAACGCTTGTGCTGGTCGAGCGTGAGGCCGGTTTTCCGCTGCCCACTCATTCGGCTCTCCGTGAGGTTGCACGATGAAAACGTGTTTTGCGGACAACCTAACCGATTTATCCAGGGAAGAAAAGCTCCAGATATTTCTCAACCGTTCCGGCCTCACATTCAAGGCCATCGGCGGGAAGCTGGACATGTCGGGCACGGCGGCCGCCAAGCTCTGCCGGGGCGAGACGATCCCCGTGCGTCGTCACGCCGAGCTGGTGGCCCTGGGTATCCCGGCGGAATACCTCCCCCGTCCGGAGGACATCAAGCCCGGCCCCAAACCGCGCCGTTCTCTGGCGACGGAATCGGCGATCGTGGCCGCCTGAGTGTCCTTTCGTCACCCAGTAGCGATCCGTCACGCCCGACACCACGCTAAACCGACGCGAGGTTTCGCATGAAGGCCTACCCTCTGATTTCTCCCATACTTCATCGATTGGCATTGCGCGCGCCTTCGGGCATCCCGGCTCAGACCATCGCCGACCTGCTGGACTGGAAGTACGCCACCATGATGAGCGAGCTGTCCGGCCAGCCCGGCCACAAGCTCGGCGCGGAACGCATCCTGCCGCTCCTGGACGTGACCGGCTCCGACGCGCCCTTGCACTTCCTGGCCAGGGAGCGCGGCGGGGTGTTCGTCAAGCTGCCCCAGGTCGAGGGACCGCTGGAGCCCGTCACCAGACAGTGCCTGGTGGCCATGCGCGAATTCGGCGAGCTGGTGGGGGCCACCTCGGACGCCCTGGTGGACGGCGCCATCTCGCCCGAGGAGGCCAAACACATCCTGCGCCTGGGGCACGAGGCCGTCACGGCCGTCATGGCGCTGCTCAAGGTGGTGGAGGCGCGGCCATGCTGAGACAGGCCATGCGACAGGTGAGCGAGCGCGAATGCGCCGGGCAGGCGGCCCTGGTCCGCGACCTCAAGGGGCGACTGGACCGGGCCATGGATCAGGAGCTGGGTTGGGGCCGGGTGGTCCCGGCGCGGCAGGTCGCCCAGGCGTTGGCCAGGGAGCTGGAGACGTACGAAACCATGTGTGAACGCTGCGAAGGAGTGTAGGCATGGAATCCGAGCTGATTTCGTCGGTGCGGGAGATCCTTGGGCAGAGTTGCGACGCGTTCCGGAGCAAGCTCCTGGAGGTCGCCGAGCTGGAACGTCTGCAGCGCAAGCAACTGCTCACGCCGGGTGAGGTGTTCGCCCTCTACGGCTTTCCGGTGGCGACGCAGGAGACCTGGCGCTGCAGGGGAGGGGGGCCAGATTACGTCAAGGTGGGCGCGTCGGTCTACTACACCCACGACGCTATCAAGCGCTTTCTCGCGGATCGCCGGGTGCTCGGCCATGCGTGACGCCCCGCCACGTGTCCTCGATCACCTGCACGGAGGACCGCATCTGGTCGGGGGCCAGCTTGGCGTAGCGCCTCGTCAGCTCCAGGGTGCTGTGCCCCATGAGCTTGGCGAGGCGCTCGATGGGCACCCCCTTCTGGATGGCCCAGCTGCCGAAGGTGTGGCGCAGGGTGTGAAAGACCACCTTGTCACGCGGGTCGGTGATCCCCGCGTTGAGGCCGCACTGGGCGACGGCCCGGTTGAAGGTGTCGGAGCTGTCGCGGCTCTGCCGACCCTTGCGGCCGGGGAACACCAGGGCGCCCGGGGCATCCGGCAGCGCCTTCCCGAGTTCCTCCCTCGCCGTGCCGGTCAGGTAGGCGGCCCGGGTGCCCGTCTTGGCGTCCTTGACGTTGACCACGCCGGAACCCAGGTCCACGTCCTGGGCGCGAAGGGCCAGGACCTCTCCGAGGCGCATGCCGGTGTGCAGGGAGAGCAGGGAGATGCGCCACCATTTCAGGCTGCGGCTCCTGATGGCCTCCAGGAGGGCGTGGGCTTCGACGGGGGTGAGGTAGCGCAGCCGGCCGGAATCGACCGTCGGCATCTCCATGACCGGGATCAGGCCGTCGAAAAGCCCCCACTTGGCCAGGGTGCGGTAGACGTGGCGCAGGGAGCCGAGTATGTGCCGCACGGTCTGCGGGGAGCGACCGGAAGCGAGCAGGGCGTTGCGGAAGGTGTCCACGTCGAGGCTGGTGAGGGAGCCCATGGCGCGGTTGCGGAAGACGGGCAGGATGTGCTGCTCCCACATGGCCTCAACGGTCCGGTTCCAGCGCGAGTCGCCGGTGAGGGCCTTCTCCTTGAAGGTCTTGAAGCCCTGGTCCACGGTGAGGACGTGCTTGCGCGTCGGCAGCCGAACGCCGTCGCGCAGCTCCTGGATGCGCCTGGCCCGTTTCTCGGAGGCCGTCGCGGCGGTGTAGCCCTCCGAGGCCCAGCCGATCTTCTCCCAGATCTTCCGCCCGGTGGAGTCCTTGAGGGAGATGTCGAAGCAGACGTCCGGCTTCCCGTTGTGGCGGCGCGTCAGGCTCTCTCGTTTGTAGACACCCAGGAATTTCGTCCGGATACGACCCATTCCTTGCTACCCTCCTGCTACCCTGAGGTGCAAAATGCTACCCTATTGCGCCCCTTCGGCGCAAGAAGCAGCAGGTTGCGCATGGTCGTAACCGTCTTGAATCATATGGGTATCAGGCTCTGCAAGGGGCGGGCAAATTCTCCAAAACAGGGGTGGGTTTGCCTCCTAAGCGGCAGGCCACAAGTTCGAATCTTGTCGGGACCACCATTCGGAAAGCGCAGGGCGCTCTGGCCGTTTCAGGCTGGAGCGCCCGTTGCGTTGGGCCAGTGTTTGCCCGTGTGTGTCTTCGCGTGAGGCGATTGGCGATTGCCACGGGGCTTGTGCCGATGTATTTGAAGATCATCCGCGAATAGTTTGCTTCGGCTCTGTTGTTACAGGGGCCTGTCTCACGGTGTCGCACCGTAAGCATGACGACAGGGTGATGCTAATGAACAGCTGGCTGCCGATCTCACTGTCCGCAGGGACAGTCTGTTTCTCGATTATCACGTTTCTCTATTGTTTTCTGTACGCGAAGTATCGTAGCATCCCCTTGCTGCTTTGGGGATGCGCCTGGTTTTCTCACGCGCTGCGAAACGTCGTTATTCTGATCAACGTGCTGGCTGGGCCAATGGCCGGTCTGATGCTTCTGGAGCAGACGCTGGTTGCCGTGACTGGATCGCTCCTGCTTCTTGGTTCATTGCGTTATGTCGAACATGCCGTGCGCGGATGGTACATCGCAGTTGTTGGGGCGGCAGCGATATGGCCTCCAGTCGCGATGCTGCTTGGCGTTTCTCCGCCAATGCTTTACATTCCGAACTATTTCTTTTTCGGGGCAAGCCAGGTCTTCAACGGCGTGGTCCTGTGGAGCATAGCAGGCAAGGAGAGCGTTGGGGGGCGTATCGCAGGGGCAGCCATGGTCCTGTGGGGTCTGCATCATTTCGACTATCCGTTTCTGCGTCCGGTGGCCTGGTTCGCCCCGTGGGGCTTCCTCATCGGCGCGTCCCTGGGGCTTCTGGCCGCCGTGGCCATCATCATGGCCTACATGGAGAGGCTCCAGGCGGAGCTTGCGCGCGGCGAGCGGCGCTTCAGGGTGCTCTTCCACGGCAACAAGGTGCCCTTCCTGCTCATCGACCCCATGGACGGCCGCATCGTGGAAGCCAACGACGGGGCCGCCGCCTTCTACGGCTACGAGGGCGGAGAGTTGCGCACCATGAACGTCAGCCAGATCAACACGCTGCCGCCGGAGGAGATCGCGACGCTGCGCAGGAGGGCCGTCGAAGGTGGGCAGCAGCAGTTCCTGTTCAAGCACAGGCTCAAGAGCGGCGAGGTGCGCACGGTGGAGGTGTTCGCCAACCCCGTGGACATCTCCGGGCACACCTATCTGTTCTCCATCGTGCAGGACGTCACCACGCGCCAGCAGGCCCTGAAAGCCCTGCAGGAGAGCAGGGAGCGCCTGCAGGCCGTGGTGGAGAACGTGGCCGACGCCATTTACCTGGCCGACGAGGAGGGGCGCTTCGTGGAGGTCAACGCGGCGGCCGTGAGGCAGACCGGCTTCAGCCGGAGAGAGCTCCTGGGCATGGGCATCCACGACCTGGACGCCTCCGACCCCCCGTCGGACCTGAGCGCCTTTCACGAACTGCTCGCGAGCCAGCCCGCTATCACGTTCGAATCGCGCCACAGGCGCGCGGACGGCAGGCTGCTTCCCGTGGAGGTCCGCGCGGTGCGCCTGGAGCTGGGCGGCAGGCCCCACCTGCTGGGCGTGGTCACGGACCTGACGCCCAGGAAAGAGGCGGAACACAGCCTGGCCCTGGCCAACAAGACCCTCGCCGCCATCCTGGACGGCATCCCCGCCTACGTGAACGTGATCGACGCGGAAAGCCGCGAGGTGCTCTTCATGAACAGGGCGCTCAAGGATTCCCTGGGCGTGGAAACCGCAGGGGGGCTCTGTTTCAGGGTGTTCCGCGGCAGGGAGCACGCCTGCGAGAACTGCTCCCTGGACAGGCTGACCCCCTTGGCCGGGGACGCCCTGAACGTCTGGGAGGACCGCAACCCGATGACGGGCAAGTGGCTCATCAACCACGACCGCATCCTCGACTGGTTCGACGGCAGGCGGGTGCGCGTGCAGGTGGCCCTGGACATCAGTCAGCGCAAGGAAGCCGAGGAGATGATGGCCGCCTCTCTACTGGAGAAGGAGGTCCTCCTGCGCGAGATCCACCACCGGGTGAAGAACAACCTTCAGATCATTTCCAGCCTCCTGAGCCTCCAGGAGTCCGGCCAGGACAACCCCGGTGCCGGCCAGGTGCTCTCCGACTGCAGGGGCCGCGTGATGTCCATGGCGCTCATCCACGAGCGGCTCTACCGCTCGCGGGACTTCACGGCCATCTCCCTGGAGGATTACCTGCGGGATTTCCTGCCCGGGCTGGTGGAGACCTGCAGGGGAGGGCGCGACCTGCGCATGGAGATCGACGCCCGGGGCGCCAGTCTTGGCCTGGACCAGGCCATCCCCTTCGGGCTCATCGTCAACGAGCTGGTCACCAACGCCCTCAAGCACGCGTTCGTCGGGCGCTCCTCCGGGCGCATCACGGTGTCGGCGGCCCAGGCGGACGGCCGCCTCACCCTGCGCGTCGCCGACGACGGCGCGGGCCTGCCGGAGGGCTTCTCCCCCGGCAGCACCTCCACCCTGGGCATGCAGATCGTCACCATGCTCGCCGAGCAGCTGCACGGCGAGCTCTCCTACGCCTCCGGGCAGGGGGCGAGCTTCACGTTGGAGTTCCCCTGCGGGGGCGACTTCGGGGCGGCGCGGCGTCCGGAACGGACCTGAACGCCTCCGCGCGCATTTGTCTTGTTGCGTCGCGCGCGAAAGGATACCGTGCAGGTCAGGATCGGCCCGACCGCATCGGCCGTGGCCGTGCGGGCCCGCACGCCGGGCGCGCGAAGCCGGGACAGAACCATGCGGGCTCCGGCCAAGCCGGGTCCCGTTCGCAGGGAGGTCGCCCATGGCCATGGAACGCCCAGCCTTCACGTTCACCCTTTCGGGCCAGGACCCGCAAACCTTCCACGTGGTGCGCTTCACAGGCGTGGAGGGCCTCTCCAAACTCTATGAGTTCGAGATAACCCTCCTCACCGACCGGGTGGACCTGGACCTGGAGACCGCGCTCCATGCGGAGGCCGTCTTCACCATCAAACGTCCCGGATCCGGCGACGTGACCTGGAAGGGCATCCTGCGCCAGTTCAAGCTGGCGAGCACCGTGGGCGGACGCGCCTTCCACAAGGCCGTGCTCGTGCCCAGGGCCTGGCTGCTCACCCAGGCGCAGCACAACCGCATCTTCCTCAATCAGGACCTCGTGCAGAACCTGCGCGAAAGCCTCAAAGACGGCGGTCTGGCCCAGGGCATCGACTTCGATCTGCGCATCTCCGGCAGCTACCCCCGGCGCGAATACGTCTGCCAGTACAACGAAACGCTCTTCAACTTCATCTCCCGCTGGTCCGAGCGCAACGGGCTCTACTTCTACTTCGACCAGGCCGGACCGGCCGGACGCTTCGTGCTCACCGACAGCCTGGAGGTGCACGAGCCGCACCCCGGCGGGGGAAGCCTGACCTACGGCGACGTTTCGGGCCTGGACGGCCCGGTGGCCGGGAGGGGCGTGAAGCACTTTCAGTGCGAGATGACGCGGCTGCCCCACGAGGTGCTCGTGAAGGACTACAACTACCGCACCCCCAGCCTGGACATCCAGGCCACGGCCCAGGTGAGCGAGGAAGGCGTCGGCAGGGTGTACGTGCACGGCGGGCACATGCGCTCGCTGCATCAGGCGGCGTTCCTGGCTGGAGTCCGGGCGCAGTCGCTGGGCTGCCGGTCCAGGATGTTCTTCGGCGAATCCAATGCGCCCACCGTGCAGCCTGGTTACCTGGCCCACCTGGAGAAACATCCCCGAGAGGACTTCAACCGCGGCTACCTGGTGGTGGAGTCGCGCCACGAGGGCGCGCAGGAGAGCTGGCTCACGGCCGGGCTCGGCGTGGAGGGCCTGGGCGACCGGCTCTTCTACCGCAACGCCTTCGCGGCCATCCCCTCCGACGTGCAGTACCGCTCCGAGATCAAGACCCCCAGGCCCCACCTGCACGGGACCCTCCTGGCCCACGTGGACGCCGAGGGCTCCGGCAAGTACGCCGAACTCGACGAAGAGGGCCGCTACAAGGTGATCATGCCCTTCGACGTGTCCGGGCGCGCCGACGGCAGGGCCTCCACCTGGATTCGCATGGTCCAACCCTACGGCGGGCCGGGCCACGGCATGCACTTCCCCCTGCACAAGGGCGCGGAGGTGGCCGTGATCCATCAGGAGGGCGATCCGGACCGCCCCGTGATCATGGGGGCGTTGCACAACCCCGAGGCCCCGTCCATGGTCACCAGCGACAACCAAACCCAGTCCGTGATCACCACGGCGGGCGGCAACCGCATTCACATGGAGGACAAGGAGGGCTCCGAGCGCATCCTGTTGTACTCCCAGACGAACGGCAACTTCATCCGCATCGGCGCGCCCAACGATCCGCCCAACCTCGGGGGAACCGGCGACCAGACCCAGGCCGACAGGGCGGCGGGTCAGGCCATCGGAAACACCGTGGAAACCATGGCCACCAAGGGCATCGCCATCACCACGCCCCAGTGGTTCTCCCTGAAGGCGGCCATCGCCAACACGATCATCCTGGGCGAGAACTCCTCCACCACCATGGGGCTCTACTCCACCAACTACATCGGCCCCTGCGTGAAAGTCGCCATCGGCCCCACCAAGGACATCAAGAGCGCGGACGTGACCAAATTCACCTCCTGGGTGAAGCACCTGTGCGTCACCTCCTCACACACCGGGACCACGCACACCGCAACCCTGGCCGACTGCACCCAGGACTACGGCACATACAACCTCACCGCCGGCGAAACCAACATCAGATACGCCGACCTGGAGATCACCGCCCTCAAGAGCGTGCGCGTCTACCCCCAGGACACCCTTTACATCAACGTGGGCAGGCGCGTGGTGCTCACCTACCAGGAGGAGGGCACCGAACTGAAGCAGAGCTACCTGAACATGAACGTCACCAGCCCCAGCGTCACCCACGCCATCGACGACCTCAACCAGACCGGGGCCACGCTCAACCAGGCCTTCGGCGAGACGAGCCTCAGCGGGGCCTCCCTGGAGATGGACTTCGCCAACGTGGACCTCACCTTCGGGGACGGCACCATCACCGCCGCCTCCAAGGTGGTGGTGGCGGGCACCTTCGACGTGACCTGATGCCCTGGGCGCGGCCGGGCCGTTTCGTTGCCGACGTCGCGATCGCCAGGGGCGTGAACGCCTTCGAGCCGGGCCGCGCGTCGCGGGGGTGATCCTTCGCATCCCGCGCGGTTGCAATCCCCCACCGGCTCGGATACGCACGGCCTCTGCGCTGCGGCGCATCTCGAGAGGCTTTCCATGCACCGGTTGTTCACCTTCCTCTGGCAGACCGCCATCCTCTGGGCCATCTACCGTTCGAGCTGCTGGCTTGTGGAGTCCACCGGGCTCCCCGTGCCGGGCAACGTGGTGGGGGTGGCGCTGCTTTTCACGCTGCTCTGCCTCGGGGTGGTGCGCCTGGAGCACGTCTCCAAGGCCTCGGACTTCCTGCTGCGCCACCTGGTGTTCTTCTTCATCCCCATCACGGTGGGGCTCATGGAGTGGGGCGCGGTGTTCGCCGAGCACTGGGCCGTGCTGGCCGCCGCCGTGCTGGTGAGCTCCTTCGCGCCCTTCTGGCTGGTGGGGCGGCTCACCCAGTGGCTGCACAGGCGGGGCAGGCCGTGCGACAGCTGACCGTGCCGCTCCTGGTGGCGGCCACCCTGGCGGCCTACGTGCTGGTGCGCTGGCTGGCCATGCGCCGTCCGCACCCGCTCTTCAACGTGGTGGTGCTCTCCGCGGCCCTGGTGGCCTGCCTGCTCCTGGCCACGGGCACGCCCCTGAGCGACTACGCCCCGGCCAAGGACCTCATGACCTTCCTGCTTGGCCCCGCCACCGTGGGGCTGGCCGTGCCCCTCTACCGCCACAGGACGCTCCTGCGGCTCTACGCCCTGCCCATCCTGGCCAGCGTGGCCGCCGGGGCCGCCACGGCCATGCTTTGCGCCGGGGCCATCGCCCGCCTGGGCGGGATGCCGCGCGAGGTGGTGATGTCCATCCTGCCCAAGGGGGTGTCCATCCCCTTCGCCGTGGAGATCGCCCGGCTCTACGACGGCGTTCCGCCCCTGGCGGCGGCCTTCGTGGTGGCCACGGGCACCCTGGGGGCGCTGGTGGGCGCGCCCTTCCTGACGCGCGCGGGCGTGGAGGACCCGGTGGCCCGGGGCCTGGCCCTGGGCACGGTGTCCCACGCCCAGGGCACGGCGGCGGCCCTGCAGGAGGGCGAGGCCCAGGGGTCCATGGCCGGGCTGGCCATGATCCTGGCGGGCGTGTTCACGGCGCTCTTCGCCCCCCTGGCCGTCTGGCTGCTGGGCTGAGCGCCCCGCCCCGGCGGGAGGCCTCCCGGCGCGGTCTTTCACCGCCCGCCGCGCTCCTGGCGAGACGCCGATTCAGCCTCCTCTCTCCGCGCGCGTGTTGCCCTCGAACGCCTGTGGTGTTAGGCCTTGATCCATGAGTCTTCTTGGTATGTTCCAGACCGGCCGCGCGGCACGGGACGTTTCATGAGGTTGCGCCTGCCAGATTCTGTCCGGCTCAATCTGTTGCTCGTCGTGCTCGCGGGGGTGCTGCCCATGACGGCGGTGGTGCTCCTCGCCGGGTGGGAGCGCCGGGGGCTGGAGCTGGACCACGCCGCCCAGGCCACCGCCATCCTGGCCGAATACTACGCCGCCCAGCAGGAAAACGAGACCCTTCGCATCAAGACGGTTCTCGCGCGGCTCGCGACCCTGCCGGAGGTGCGCTCGCTCTCCGCGGGGGAGGCCACGCCGATTCTGCGCCAGGCCCTCGCGGTCAATCCCAGCTACGTGAACTTCGCCCTGCTGGACGTGGCCGGCAACGCCGTGGCCTCGGCCCTGCCCTTCACCAGCCAGAACCTCTCCAACCGCCGGGAGTTCGTGGACGCCACGCGCACGGGGGATTTCGCCGTGGGCGAATACGCGGTGGGGCGGGTCAGCGGGGTGCAGGTGCTTCCCTTCGCCCAGCCCGTGCAGGGCGAGGCGGGCTACCTGCTGGGCGTGCTCATCGCCACCCTGCGCCTGCAGGATCTGGCCCCAGCGTTCGAGAAGGCCATGCTCCCGGAGCAATCCTTCGTGGGCCTGACGGACGCCAAAGGCCTGCGCCTCTACCGCTTTCCAGCCAGCGAACAGATGCCCCTGGGCGTGCCCATCGCCCTGAACATCTGGGAGCGCATCCGTGGAATGGGACGCGATGCGAATTTCCTGGACGCGGGCACGGGCGGGCGGCGCTTCGTGTACGCCTTGCGCCGCCTGAGCCTCAAGCCCGGGCAGGAGCCGTACCTGAACCTTTTCGTGGGCGTTCCGGAGGAGTCTCTTTTCACCCGGGCCGACGCCGTGACGCGAACCTATCTGGCCTGGCTGGCGTTGTCGCTGCTGCTCTCCGGGAGCCTGGCGTGGCTGGTGGCCCGCTACGGCATCCATCAGCGGGTGGCCAGGCTGGTGCAGGTGGCGGGACGCCTGGGCGCGGGGGAATATTCCGCGCGCTCGGGGCTCACGGAGAGCCAGGGCGCGCTGGGCAGGCTGGCGGGCTCCCTGGACCACATGGCCCAGGCCCTGGAGCGCGACGCGGCCGAGCGCCTGCAGTCCCAACAGGCCCTGGAAGCCGAGATCCACCGCCGCAAGGCCCTGCTGGACCTGAGCTGCGACGGCATCATCGTGGTGGACGATCGCCTGAATCTGGTGGAGGCCAACGCGCGCTTCGCGTCCATGCTCTCCTATGCGCGGGGCGAAGTGCAGGGCGCGCCCCTGGAACGCTTCGAGGCGGGCCTGGACCAGGAGGCCATCCGGCGCACGTTCGATGCCGTGCAGGGAGGCCGGGCCGTGTTCGAAACGGTGTTCCGGCGCAGGGACGGCGCCTTGCTGGACATGGAGGTCAGCGCCAGCGGGGCCACGGTGGAAGGGCAGCGCCTGGTTCTCGCGGTGATCCGCGACGTGAGCGAGCGCAAGCAGGCCCAGGCCGCCCTGCGCGAGAGCGAGGAACGCTACGCCCTGGCCCTGCGTGGGGCCAACGACGGCGTCTGGGACCTGGACCTGCGCACCGGGCGGGTCTACTTCTCGGCGCGCTGGAAGGAGATCGTGGGCCTCGCCGGGCACGAGCGCGACGAGATGGACCTCTGGCGCGCCCGCATCCACCCCGACGACCTGGAGCGCGTGCAGCAGGCCCTGGAGGGCTGCGCCAGGGGCGAGACGTCCAGCTTCGAGATCGAGCACCGCCTGCGCCACCAGGATGGATCCTGGCGCTGGGTGCTGGGGCGCGGGGCCTCCCTGCGCGACGGATCGGGCCTCGTGATCCGCATGGCCGGGGCGCTCACCGACGTGAGCGAGCGTCGGCGCATGATGGAACTGATGCTCCAGACCGAAAAGATGATGAGCGTCGGCGGCCTGGCCGCGGGCATGGCCCATGAGATCAACAACCCCCTGGGCGGCATCATCCAGAGCGTGCAGGTGCTCCAGGCCCGCCTGGGCAAGGACACCCCGACAAACCGGAGCGCCGCCAGCGAAGCGGGAGGCTCCCTGGAGAGCGTGCACGGCTTCTGCGCGCGCCGCCAGGTGCCCGAGCTGCTGGGCTCCATCGGGGAGTCGGCCGTGCGCGCCACCAGGATCGTCCAGGACATGCTGGACTTCTGCCGCCAGGGGGCGGATCCCTCCCCGGGCGACGTGGCCGCCGTGCTCGACCAGGCGCTGGCCCTGTGCGCCAAGGACTACGACCTCAAGAAACGCTACGACTTCCGACACATCCGCATCGAACGCGATTACGAACCCGGCCTGCCTCCGGCGGCCTGCGTGGAGGGCCAGCTGGCCCAGGTGTTCATGAACATCCTGCGCAACGCGGCCCAGGCCATGAGCGACGGCCAGCCGGAAGGCCGCGTCCCCTCTATCGTGCTGCGCACCCGCTCGGAGCCGGGCGGCGTGCGCGTGGAGATCGAGGACAACGGTCCCGGCATGGCCGAGGCCGTCCGGCGCAAGGTGTTCGAGCCCTTCTTCACCACCAAACCCCCGGGCGTGGGCACGGGGCTGGGGCTCTCGGTGTCCTACTTCATCGTCAGCACCAACCACGGGGGCACGCTGGAGGTGGAGAGCGCCCCGGGAGCGGGCTCGCGCTTCATCGTCCGGCTGCCCTGGTTCGACAGCTCCCGCCACGTCACGGTCCAGGATCGCACGTTCTGACGGGCAGGCTGCCGCGAGCACCGTCCCTCAGCCCGGGGCTCGTATCCCGCGCTCCACGCCGGAGAACCGCCGGAGCGCATGGCGCGCGGCAGTCGGCGCGGTCGCCGGTCGTCCGGGGTGTCGCCATGCCGGCCGGCGCACGTCGAAAAGGCCGCCCTGCGTTCGCCGGGCGGCCTTGCCTTTCGCCGTGGGAAGGGGAGGGCGCTACTGCGTGGTCATGCGCTCGCAATAGCGCATGAACTTCCGCGCCTCCACGAATTCG
This sequence comes from Fundidesulfovibrio magnetotacticus, assembly GCF_013019105.1. Taxonomy (NCBI): domain Bacteria; kingdom Pseudomonadati; phylum Thermodesulfobacteriota; class Desulfovibrionia; order Desulfovibrionales; family Desulfovibrionaceae; genus Fundidesulfovibrio; species Fundidesulfovibrio magnetotacticus. Next base: position 22,804 of record NZ_BLTE01000017.1, on the reverse strand, counting down.
GGATTGAGCGTGGTGGCGATGTTCAGGATGCCGATGCACTTTTCGATCTCGCCCTTGTCGAAATGCACGCGGGCCAGGTTGAAATAGATGTTCTCGTCGTCCTTGCGCAGCTCCAGGGCCTTGTTGAAGAAGGCGATGGACTCGTCGAAGAAGCCCTGCTTGCGCAGGTTCACCCCGAAGGTGTTGAGTTTCTGGCGGTATTCCACGGAAAATGCGTCGTCCAGGCCCATGAGCACCGTGAGCACGCGGCGCAGCTTCTGGAAATCCTTCTGCTCGGAGTACACGTCGCCCAGGCCGTAGTTGGCGGGCACGCTCATCTCGTCGATCATCAAAGCCTTGAGGAAGGCCTTTTCGGCGTCGTCCAGGAGGCCCATGGAGAAGAACTTCTCGCCCTGGTCGATCTTGGCCCGCAGCGAGTTGAGCGCGGGCACGGTGTTGGCCTCGTAATAGCGGGGCTCCGGGGTGTAGGAGCGCAGGAACTCGTCGAGCGGACAGAGCTTCTTGATGCCCGAGGGCACGTGGTAGACGTTGAGGGGTTGTATCTCCACCACGTCGGGGCTCAGCTGTCTGGCGTACCAGTAGGTGAGCTGGTCGTGCCGGGCCTGGGTCGCGCCCGTGCCCACCTCCTCGTTGCGACGCAGGGAAAACACGCCGAGAATCGCAGGATAATCCGTCATGATGCCACCACACGCCCTTGCAGAAGTTCTTCCGGCCGCGTGCCCGCCGCCCCGGCGGGCAGGACCGTCACCTCATTGATAGATGCAACGGCGCTTGGAGACAAGGCAGGGAAACAGGAAGATTTCGGGAAAAGGCGCATGGGCCGGAGGGGCGGTCCCCTACGGCGTCAGAAACCGCCCGGTCACGGATTCGGGGTCGGCCATGATGCGTTCCGGCGTGCCCTGGGAGACGATGCGCCCGCCGTATTCGCCGCCGCCGGGGCCCAGGTCGATCACGTGGTCGGAGGAGAGGATCACCTCGGTGTTGTGCTCGATCACCACCACGCTGGCCCCCCGGTCCACCAACTGGTGGAGCACCTGGATGAGCTTGCCCACCTCGTGCATGTGCAGGCCCGTGGTGGGCTCGTCCAGGATGTAGAGCGTTCCCGGCAGGCTGCGCTTGCCCAGCTCCCGCGAGATCTTGATGCGCTGGGCCTCGCCGCCCGAGAGCGTGGTGGCGGGTTGGCCCAGGCGCACGTATTCCAGGCCCACCTGCTCCAGGATTTCGAGCCGCCTCGCCAGGGGCGGGAAGTTCTCGAAGAGCCTGCGCGCCTCCAGCACGGGCAGGTCCAGCACGTCGGCGATGGAGAGCCCCTTGTGGCGCACCTCCAGGGTCTCGCGGTTGTAGCGCCTGCCGCCGCAGACCTCGCAGGTCACGTGGATGTCGGGCAGGAAGTGCATCTCCACGGTGATCACGCCGTCGCCCTGGCAGGCCTCGCAGCGTCCGCCGCGCACGTTGAAGCTGAAGCGCCCGGGCTTGTAGCCGCGCTTTTTGGCGTCGGAGGTGGCGGCGAAGATGTCGCGGATCTCGTCGAAGATCTTGGTGTAGGTGGCCGGGTTGGAGCGCGGCGTGCGCCCGATGGGCGTCTGGTCAATGGAGACGATCTTCTCGATGAGTTGCGCGCCCTCGAAGCCGTCCACGGGGCCGGGCAGGTCCACCTTGATGCCCTGGGACAGGGCCAGATGCTTGTAGAGGGTGTCCACCACCAGGGAGCTCTTGCCCGAGCCGGAAGGCCCCGTGACGCAGGTGAGACAGCCCAGGGGAAAGGACACGTCCAGGTTCTTCAGGTTGTTGGCGCGCGCCCCCTTGAGCCGGAGATGCCCCTTGGGCTCGCGTCGCTTTTCGGGGCGGGCGATGGAGAGGTCGCCGCGCAGGTAGCGTCCGGTGAGCGTCTCGGATTCCAGGAGGCTCTTCACGTCGCCCTGGTGCACGATCTCCCCGCCCAGGAGCCCGGAGCCGGGACCCAGTTCGATCACGTGGTCGGCGCTTTCGATGGTGGCCTCGTCGTGCTCCACCACGAGCACGGTGTTGCCGCGCCGCTGGAGCATGCGCAGCGTGCCCAGGAGGCGCTCGTTGTCGCGCGGGTGCAGGCCGATGGAGGGCTCGTCCAGCACGTAGGTGACGCCCACCAGCCCCGAGCCCAGCTGTCCCGCAAGGCGGATGCGCTGGGCCTCGCCGCCCGAGAGCGTGGACATGTTGCGCCCCAGGCTCAGGTAGTCCAGCCCCACGCCCGAGAGGAAGCCCAGGCGATGGGAGAGCTCCTTCACCAGGGGCTCCGCGATCACGGCCCTGGCTCCGGCGAAGGCGCGGGCGTCCATCCAGGCCCGGGCGCGCTCGATGGGCAGCGAGCAGAAATCGAAGATGTTCATGTCGTCGACGCGCACGGCCAGGCTTTCAGGGCGCAGGCGCGCGCCCTGGCAGACGGGGCAGGGCCTGTTCTGGCGGAAGCGCGAGAGCTCGTCGCGCCAGGTGGCTCCCAGGGCCTGGCCCATCTCCATGAGGGCGGTCACGCCCTTCCAGCCCAGGTCCGGGTCGCCGTGGAAGAGAGCGTCCCAGGCCTTGGGGGAGTAGTCCTTGAGGGGCGTGGAGAGGGCGAAGCCGTGGCGCTTGCCCAGCCCCGCGAGCTGTTCGCGGTAGCGCGCCAGGATGCGCTCGTTCTTCCAGGGCAGGATGGCCCCCTGCTCCAGGGAGAGGCCCTTGTTGGGGGCCAGGAGGTCGGGCTCGAAGTATTCCACGCTGCCCAGGCCCGCGCAGGTGGGGCATGCGCCCTGGGGGCTGTTGAAGGAGAAGAGCTGGGGCGAGGGCGGGGGCACGCTCACCTTGCAGGCCGCGCAGACCGAGGTGGTGGAGAAGGGGCGGTCCCGGGCCTTGTCCATGTCGTGGACGATGAGGCGTTCGCCGCCCTGGGCCAGGGCCAGCTCCACGGAGTCGGCCAGGCGCTTGCGGTTGTCGGGGCGCGCCACGAGGCGGTCCACCACCAGCTCCAGGGTGTGGCGCTTGTTCTTGTCCAGCTCGGGCAGGGGGTCCAGGGGCGTGACCTCGCCGTTGATCCTCACGCGGGCGAAGCCCTGTGATTTCAGCTTCTTGAGGCGTTCGGCGTGGGTGCCCTTCTGGTGTTCCGCCAGGGGGGCCAGCAGGAGGAACTTAGTGCCCTCGGGCAGGGCCAGGATGTCGTCCACGATCTGGTCGGTGGTCTGCACGGCGATGGGCTGGCCGCACTTGGGGCAGTGGGGCGTGCCCAGGCGGGCGAAGAACACGCGCAGGAAGTCGTAGATTTCGGTGACCGTGCCCACGGTGGAGCGGGGGTTGCGCGTGGCGGACTGCTGCTCCAGCGAGATGGCCGGGGAGAGGCCCTCGATGAGGTCCACCTGGGGCTTGTCCATCTGGGGCAGGAACTGCCGCGCGTAGGCGGAGAGGGATTCCACGTAGCGGCGCTGCCCCTCGGCGTACACGATGTCGAAGGCCAGGGTGGACTTGCCCGAGCCCGAAGGCCCGCAAATGACCACCAGCTGGTCGCGGGGGATGTCCAGGGAGATATTCTTGAGGTTGTGCTGGCGCGCGCCCTCGATGCGGATGACTTTGTGATCGCTCATGGAGGCTCCGGGGATTTTCTGGGCCAAAGGGCAATTAATCGCGGATCGAAAAAAGGCAAGTTATTATGTTGGTTGTTGGGCCCCGATGAGGCGATCATGTGTTGTCGCGTTATTTGTCCAACTAAATTATTTAGTTAGCATGGGTCGGTGCTGGGGTGCGTATGTGTATGGCATGTGTAGATATCGTTTGTATTGGTTGAAATTGCGCGGACTAGTATGTAGTTTGTTGTTTAGGACCTTGATATCTCGCTTGCAGGGGGGGATGTGAATTTTCCTATTGATTCGTACGAATTACGGGCGCGGTATGCACCCAGCTTGATCGTTGTGACGCCATTTTTAATAACACTTTGGGCATGTGCACCTACTGAATTTCAAGGGGTCGCAGCATTTTCAGGTGGGATACTGTCTATTGTGGTGTGGTATTCATTTTCTGTATTTGTCAGGTATTGTGGTAAGCGAGCTGAGAAGCAAATATGGAATGAGCCGAGTGAGAAACCAGTTGTTAGCTTTCTGTTGTGGAATAACAACATGATAGGTCGCGATTTGAAGATGCAGTATCATAAGGTGATTTATGATTGCCTTCACCTCCCGACGTGGTCGCCAGAATTCGAAGAAGGCGATCCTTTAAAGGCGGCTCAGTATGGCAGGCAGGCATTTGTGCGCGCAAAAGGGGTAGTTAGGAGATTGGATCCGAATGGACTTTGGTATATTGACCTTGCAGACTATGGGTTTGCAAGAAATTTATATGGAGCAAGGTGGTATTGGGTTGGTGTTTCCGTCTGTATGTCTTTTACGTCATTGTTTCTCGTGTTGCTAGGAAGATCTAGTGACATGTTGATTCTGGGCCTTATAATGAATATTTTTATGTTGTTGTTCTCGTTCGTGTTTGGGCGTGTCCTCGGCGATTTGTCTAAAGAGATTGCGTTGCGGTATGCCCAGCACTTTTGGGAGTCGTTTTTGAACTTGAGCGAAAATGTAAATTACGACAAGCGTATCGAGGGTAAAAATGGCAATTGAATTTTTGTGTAACATTTGGAAGGTTGAGCACGGCAGTGCTGCATTTGTTAAGACGCCAAATAATAAGCATGTTATATTTGATGCTGGGAGAAGTGATGATTTTTCCCCGGCTGAGTACTTGCACAAGAAGGGGGTTGGTGAAATCGATGTTTTGTTTGTGAGTCATCCTCATAACGATCATGTTGAAGATCTTCCCAATGTTATGTCGTTGCTGAAGCCTCTGGTTCGAATGAAAAATAGTGATTGTCCGGATGACCTCGTTTATCCGGGTGGAAAGGGTAATCTTAAGGAGCCGATGAAGTCTTGGCTAAAGATGGAGCAGACTTATACGCAACCAGTCACTGAAAAAGAGAAAAACTGGCGCATAAAAGAATCGTTTGGTGGTGTCGAATTTAATGCACATTGTGTTGCTGGAGACAAGCTCTCTAAAGCTGCGAAAAATAACCTGAACAATTATAGCGTTGTTGTTACGGTGCAGTATCGAGGAATTCTTATTGTGTTTCCTGGGGATCTTGAACCAGATGGATGGGATGCGGTGCTTGCTCATACAGATTTGTCAAAACACTTGGAGGGAAATATCAAGATATTGATCGCCCCACATCATGGAAGGCGATCTGGTATAAGAAGGGGTGAGCATATTTATGATCGTTTTTTGAAGTTGATGAAACCAGATTTGGTAATCATTTCTGATGTTTGGGGAAATGAGTCTACCGATCCAGAGGCGTACAGGGGTTACTGTGCTGGGCTGGATGTTGAGTGTGGAACGACTGTTGAAGAGAAAAAGGTTTTGACTACGAAAACGAATAACTGCGTTAGTATCCAGGTGGAGAATGATAATTGGAAGGTCAAACTGTTTTAATTAATTTCCTCCCAGCGTATCCCACAGCAGCAGCACATTGAGCGCGATCACCACCGCCGCGATCACGCTCAGCACCGCCACGGTGGAGGGCTTGTTGGCCCACTTGCCCATCACCTTCTTGGAGCTGGTCAGGTAGAGCTGCAGGAGGATGGTGAAGGGCAGCTGGATCGAAAGCGCGATCTGCGAGAAGATGAGCCCCTTGAACGGGTCCGGGATCACCAGGATGATCAGGTAGGCCAGCCCCAACGTGATGCCCACGCCCACGCGGGTGTGCACGTCGTGGATGTTGTAGGGCTCCTTGAAGATGCCCGCGAAGATGGCCCCCCCGGCCATGCCCGCCGTCACCGTGGAGGCCACGCCCGCGAAGAGCAGCGCCAGGGCGAACACCACCGCCGCCGCGCCGCCCACCAGGGGCGTGAGCAGGTTCTGGGCCTGCTCCAGCTCCGTCACCGAAGCGCCCGCCGCGTAAAAGGCCGAGGCCGCCAGCAGGATCATGGACGAGTTGATGGCCCAGCCGATGAGCATGGACACCAGCGTGTCCAGGAACTCGTACTTGAGCTGGTGGTGGATGATGGCGTCGTTGTCCAGGTTCCACTGGCGGCTCTGGATCACCTCGGAGTGCAGAAAGAGGTTGTGGGGCATCACCACCGCGCCCAGCACGCTCATGATCACGGGGATGGAGCCCTCGGGGAACGCGGGGACCACCCAGCCGCGCACGGCCTGGCCCCAGTCGATGTGCACCATGGAGAGCTCGAACACGAACGAGATGCCGATGAGCGAGACGAACCCGATGATGTACTTCTCGATGCGCCGGTAGGAGTTGGCGAAGAGCATCCAGCTCACCACGCCAAGCGTCAACAGCGCCCCCAGCCACAGGGGCAGCCCGAAGAGCATGCGCAAGGCGATGGCCCCGCCCAAAAGCTCGGCCAGGGCCGTGGACACCGAGGCCAGCACCGCCGTGGAGAGCACGAAGCGCGCCTTGCAGGGGCTCAGGTGATGCGCGGCCCCCTCCGAGAGGCACAGGCCCGTGGCGATGCCCAGGTGCGCCGCGTTGTGCTGGAGCACGATGAGCATCACCGTGGAGAGCGTGACCATCCACAGGAGCCTGTAGCCGTAGTCCGAACCGGCGGCCACGTTGGCGGCCCAGTTGCCCGGATCGATGAAGCCCACCGTGACCAGAAGCCCGGGGCCGATGTATTTCCATATCTCCAGGGCCATGAAACGCGGGGCGTGGCGTTCGGTAAGGGAAGGGAACAACTTGGAGAGGTTCATGAAGTCCGCCGGATGCGTGTTGGGGTTGCGGGCGCGCGGGCGCTCCGCCGATGCCTGGAACTATTCAGGAAGAGGCCGGAGTTGTCCAGCCCGGGGGCCTGCGCGAAGCGCAGCCTGGAGCAGGGCGGCTTTGCCGCCCGTAAGCGCATCTCACAAACCCCGCTTCGGGGTTTGTCATCAAGCTATGGGGAGCGCCGGGCGGCGCTCCCCGGGGAAGGGTCTACCTGCGCACGCCGTCGAGGTATTCTCCGGCGGCCTTGGCCACGATGTCGTAGAAGCCGGGTTCGGCCTTATGGGCTTTCAGGGCCTCCTCGGCGACCTGGGCCTTGTGCATGGCCTCGTCGAAGGTTTTCTCGTCCAGGCCGCTGATCTCCAGGGCTTCCTCGCGGCTCAGGCGGCCCATCTGGGCGAAGACGGCGGCGGTGACTCCCAACACCTTGCGGGCGTTCTCCTTGGGCATGGCGCACTCCTTTTCGGGCGTCTAATCCTGGAATTCAGCCTGAATATTCAGGAAACCGTCCAGATTGTCCAGGAAAAGGGCGAAGAGGGCGGGGTCGAAATGCCGCCCTTTCTCCTGTTCCTCGCGCATGATGGCCAGGGCCTTCTCGTTGGGGAAGGCCTCCTTGTAGGGCCTGGGGGTGGTGAGGGCGTCGAACACGTCGGCCACGGCGCAGATGCGTCCGAAGATGGGGATGGAAGGTCCGGCCACGCCGTGGGGGTAGCCCGTGCCGTCCCAGCGCTCGTGGTGGGAGATGGCGATCACCTCGGCGGCCTGGAGCAGTTCGGAGTCGGAATTCTGGAGGATGCGCCGCCCGATGAGGGTGTGGGTCTTCATGATCTCCCACTCCTCGGGCGTGAGCCGCGCGGGCTTTATCAGGATGGAGTCCGGGATGCCCATCTTGCCCACGTCGTGCATGGGGCTGGCGTGGCGCAGCACTTCCACTTCGTGCTTGCCCAGACCCGCCAGGCCGCCCAGGAGGGCGGAATATTCGCTCATGCGGCGGATGTGGCTGGCGGTGTTGTCGTCCTTGTATTCTGCGGCGGCGGCCAGGCGGAAGATGGTCTCGCGCTGGGAGGCCTCCACGGAGCGCTGCATCTGCTGCACGTTCTCCAGGGCGAGGCTCAGGGCCACGGTGCGCTGGCTCACCATGTCCTCCAGGGTGGCCTGGTAGCGCTTGAGCTCGTCCTGGGACTGCTTCATGCGCAACAGCGAGGCCATGCGCACCTTGAGTTCGGTCTTGTCGATGGGCTTGGCGATGAAGTCGTTGGCCCCGGCCTCCACGGCTGCCAGGCGCTCCTCGCGCCCGGTGAGGGCCGTGACCATGATCACGGGGATGTCCTTGAGCAGGGGATCGCGCCGGATGCGGCGCACCACCTCGAAGCCGTCAATGCCGGGCATGAGCACGTCGAGCAGGGCAAGGTCGATGGTGGGGTCGAAGCGGGCCAGGGCCTCGTCGCCGGACCCGGCCAGGACGGCCTCGTGGCCGAAGTCGCGCACGAAGGCGGCGAGGACCTTGAGGTTCACGGCTTCGTCGTCGGCAACGAGGATGCGTCGGGAGAGTGGATGATCGCTGCCCATGTTTGGTGCTCCGTCTGGTCAGTTCCCGGCTCGTCCCCCCCATCTGGCATTTAGCAGGGAAAACCGTCCAAGGCAACGCCGGAGCGCGTCGGGGCGCGGGTCGCGGAGCCGTGCCGCCGCATCAGGCCAGGAGTTTCCAGGCCTCCCGTGCGCAGGATTCCACCAGCACCGGGCAGCGGCTTTTGAACAGGCCCCGGGACGCGGCCAGGGCGATGCCTTCGTCCGTGGCCATGTCCACGCCCAGAAGCGCGGAGCAGTCCAGTCGGCCGTGGCTCGCGCCCAGGTTGGCCAGGAGCGCGCGGGCGGCCGCCTTGCAACGGTCGGTTCCGGGCCCGTCCGCGTCTTCGGCGCGGCCCAGGCGCAGGCCCAGGGCCATGAGCGCCCCGGTGACGGCCCCGCAGGTGAGCCCGCCCCACATGCCCGCCGCGAAGGGCGTGGAGACCAGCCGGGCATGTTCCGGGGAGAGCCCTCCCGGTCCGGCAAGGGATTCCATCACGGCCTGGGTGCAGTTCCAGTGGTCCAGGAAGCGTTGGCGTGCGTAGGGTCCGGGGTCCATGTCCGGGGCGGGGGGCGGCGGCTGGCGTTTCAGGGCGGGCAGGGCCAGCCCGGCAGCCAGGCCCGCGCCCGCGCCGGCGGCGCAGGCCAGGAAGAGGCGGCGGTCGATGGGCACGGATGTCCTCCAGGACGGTCAGGCCGGGGTGTCGCCAGAGGGGTCCCAGGCGTCGGCCCTGGTCTTGTACGCCAGGTCGGGCAGTTCCTTGAAGAGGAAATGCGCGGCCCGGCCCTCCAGGGAGAGTTCGGGCTGGCGCGTGAGGAGGGCGGGGTCCTCCAGGAGCAGTTCGTAGGCGCGCACGTAGTGGCCGATCATGCGGGCCTCGCTCCAGTGGTCCAGGAGCCAGCGGCGGCCGCGCAGTCCCAGTTCGCGGGTCAGGTCCGGGTCGGCCAGGAGGCGGCGCAGCACGGCGGGGGCCTCCTCCAGGCGCGCGTTGACGTAAGGGTGGCCCGAAGCGCCGGAAAAATGGCGGATCAGAGTCTGGGAGCGTTCGTCCAGGAAGTTGACGGCGCACACGCCCATGGCCAGGGCCTCCAGCCCCGTGAGGTGGTAGCTGCCGGTGACGAGGTCGTCCAGGCAGATGCGGCTGGAGCGCTTTTCGGGCAGGGCCTCGGCAAGGGGGCGGATGTGCGTGACGCGGCGCACGCGCCAGCCCTCGGCCTCCAGGGAGCGCAGCAGGGGGAGCACCTGGGGCGTGCCCTTGGTGTTCCAGCGGTCCTCCCAGGCCCCGGCGTTCATGGTGGGGTTGTAGAACACGTCCCAGCGGGTGGGCTCGGCGCAGGGGGCGTACTCCGCGCGGGATTCGGGGATGAAGTTGGGCGCCACGTAGGCCTTGCGGTAGAGACGCTCGGGGTGCTGGGCGATCACCAGGGCCGGGATGTCCTGGGCCAGCAGGGCCTCGGGGGTGATGCCCATGGTGCGGGCCACGAAGCCGGGCTCCGTGTGGAACTGGCGGACCACGCGCTTCCCGGCGCGTTGCAGCGCGCGGAAGTCCAGGGGGGCGAAACGGTCCGAATCCAGGTCCAGGTAGTTGTGCAGGTGGAGGATGTCGGCGTCGCGGGCGGCCTGAAGCACGGCCTCGGGGTCCTCGTCCATGACGAGGTCGTGGTCGTAGCGGCCGAAGCGGGAGCGGTCGGCCAGGCGGGCCTGCACGCGGGTGTGGCGGTTGAGGGCCTGCACCAGGCGGACGGGCATGCCCGCCAGGGGCGTGAGCGAAAAGTGCAGGACCTTCATGGGGTGGGGAGGGTCGCATGGCCTGCCGAGGCCCCTCGCGCGAGCCGATCCCCGGATATATTAGAAGAATATCCAGGGAACGGCTCGCGCGAGGGGCCTCGGCAGGCCTGTTGGTCAGGTCCCATGACGGGTCCGGGGTTGGTCAGGTCGCGTGCGTCTCGTGTCGCGATTTTGAAAAGCATGAATGTTTTTCAAAATGAAAATCAATGGTTATGGCTGTCGGTCCTGACAGTCCGCAGGGACGGAGTGCGAGGGCGCTGCACTAGCGGCTCTGGGCCAGGGGCAGCCCGCCCTGGAGCATCTCTCCCGAGGGGCGCAGGGCCGGGCCCAGGAGCTCCCACTGCACCAGGTCCTCGTGGCGCACGGGGGCCACCAGGGCGCGGCCGAGCACGTCGTCCCAGAGGATGGGGCTGATGCCGTGGCCGGGGCATTTGACGGTGAGGTCGGACTCGGTGAGCGTGTGCCCTGCGGGCAGGTCGCGGGCGAAGACGATGCTCTTGCGCAGCTTCACGGCGGCCTTGCGCTCGCTCTCGAAGACCTCCTTGCGGGTGACGGCCATGGCGGCCTCGGCCTCGCGGATGAGCCGCACCATGCGGGCGAAGCCTTCGGGGTCCAGGGAGGCCTGATGGTCGGTGCCGCGCAGGGTGCGGTCCAGGGTGAAGTGGCGCTCCACCACGCGCGCGCCCAGGGCGGCGGCGGCCACGCTGGGCCCCAGGCCCTGCTCGTGGCCGGAGTAGCCCACGTGGAGCCCGTAGCGGCGGGAGAGCTGGGCCATCACGGGCAGGGCCACGCACTCGTCGGGGCAGGGGTAGGTGGAGTTGCAGTGCAGCACCACGATGCGGTCGTGGAAGCGGCGCAGTTCGGCCACGGCGTGGTCGATCTCCTCCAGGCTGCTCATGCCCGTGGAGAGGATCACGGGCAGTCCGGTGGCGCCGGCCTGGCGCAGGAGGGGCACGTTCACCAGGTCGGCGGAGCTGATCTTGAGCATTTCGACGCCCAGGGCCTCCATTTCGGCCAGGCTCACCTGGTCCCAGGCAGAGGCGAAAAAGACCATGCCCAGGGATTCGGCCAGGGCCTTGAGCTGGGCCATGTCGTCCAGGGAGATTTCCAGGGCGAGGCGGTGCTCGCCGTAGGTGCGGCCGAAGCTGTTGGGGCCGGAGTAGGGCATCTGGAGGCCCTCGTCGGTGAACATGGCGTTCATGTCGCGCTTCTGGAACTTCACGGCTCCCGCGCCGGCCCGGGCGGCCTCCTCGACCATCCTGCGGGCGATGGCCAGGTCCCCCTGGTGGTTGTTGCCGATTTCGGCGACCACGAAGCAGGGGCTGCCGTTGCCGATCTGGGCGCCCGAGGCGAGCCGGATGGGAGCGATGGTCTTCATAAGCGTATGATCTCCACTTTGTTCTTCTCGTGCAGCGCCTTGAGCTGGCCGTGGATCTCGTCCTGGCAGCCGAAGGAGGTGATCACCACGGCCTGGGGCCTGAGCGACTCCAGGACCACGGGCGGCGAAATGACGTGGCCGCCCAGCGTTTTGCCCGCAAGTTCGGAGTTGCTGTCCACCAGGGCCATCACCTCGAACCCTCCGGTGGCGCGCAGGGCCTGGAGCACCACCTCGCAGGTCTCGGACGCGCCGAAGAGCACGAGCTTCACCAGCCCCCGGGCCTTGAGGGCCGCGAGCCTGCGGGCGATGGCGGTTTTCAGGGCCGTATAGATCTGCACGGTTTCGGAGGAGAAGCTGGAGAACATGGCGCGGCGCCTGTTCTCGCCCTCCTCGGTGAGCAGATAGCGGTAGCTCTTGCCGTTCACGGGCACGTATTCGATGAGCCGGTCGTCCACCATCTCCTTGAGGTACTGGTTGACCATGGCCCCGGAGAGGTTGGCGCGCTTGCCCAACTCGTTCTGGCTCACCTGGCTGTCCTGGGCGAGGGTGTCCAGGATGGCCAGGTAGCGGGCCGGCTTGCTGGGGCGGTAGAAGGTCTTGTTCACGAGGAGCATGGCGCGGTCACCGTTCGTTCGTGGGGTGAACGCTCGGCCAGGGCAGGCCGGGCGCACTGTATCCCGTTGATACTTGCATTCGCGAAGGATAACAAGAGCTTGGCATGTCGCAAAAAACTCCGTCATTTCAAGTGGATGACACCATGCCTTGCGGGCGGACCATTCAGCTCTCAAACGGTTTATCGGCAGAAGCTGCCCGGGGCTTTATGGCGGCCGGGGTGACAAGGAACCTTGCATTCGCCGTGCCAGTGGCCAAAGATGCCCACCCGCCCGGTCGGCCGGGCGTGTTGCATTTCGCGCGCATCAGGATACAAGCCACGCCAGGAGGGCATGCGTGCCGAACGATCTCATCGAAATCAAGGGACTGACCCGTTCGTTCCAGGGCCGCCCGGTGCTGCGCGGGGTGGACCTGCGCGTGCCCGAGGGCGGGCTCACGGTGGTCATCGGAAAAAGCGGCGAGGGCAAGAGCGTGCTGCTCAAGCACGTGATGGGCCTTCTGCGTCCGGATTCCGGCGACGTGCGCTTCGAGGGCCGCGCCCTGGGGGAGATGACCCGCGCGCAGCTGCGCGCGCTCAAGCCGCGCATGTCCTACATGTTCCAGGGCATGGCCCTGTTCGATTCCCTCACGGTGTTCGAGAACGTGGCCCTGCCGCTGCGCGAGCGCCTGCGTCTGCCCGGGCGCGAGGTGGAGGCCCGCGTGGGCCGCATGCTGGAGGAGTTGGAGCTTGCCGGGGCGCGCGAGCGCTACCCCTCCCAGCTCTCGGGGGGCATGCAGAAGCGCGTGGCCCTGGCGCGGGCCCTGGTCACCGAGCCCTCCATCGTGCTCTTCGACGAGCCCACCACGGGGCTCGACCCCCTGCGCAAGTGGGCGGTGTTCCGGCTCATCGACGCCTCGCGCCGCCGTTTCGGCTTCACGGCGCTCATGGTCAGCCACGACATCCCCGACGTGTTCGAGATCGCCACCCACGTGGCCCTGCTCGACGAGGGGCGCATCGTCTTCTCCGGGACGCCCGAAGAGGCCCTGGCCTCGGAGCACCCGGTGCTTCGCGGGTTCATGCCCGGCCGGGAGGGCGTGACGGCCCCCGCGGAGTGAGGCGACGCCCGGAGGCGGCCTGGTCGCCCGTTGAAAAGACGATTCTTGCAGCCTGTTCAAAAAACGCGCTGGCAAGGCGCAGGGAAAAAGCCAAGCCCGCAGCGTATTTCACATACGTGAGGGTTTGGCTTTTCGCTGCAACGCAGCCAGCGTGGATTTTTCAACAGGCTGCTAGGTGCCGGAATAGTGACGGTCGAGCAGCGTCAGAGCCTGGGATTTCTCCCGGCCGTAGCGGCTGGCCATGGCTCCGCGCCCCGAGGGAGGCCCGTCGCCCCAGGAGCGCAGCCGCAGCCGGTAGACCTCCTCGATGAGGGCCTTCTCGAAGTGCACGAGGCGGCGCTCTTCCACCACGCGCGGCTTGATGGCCTCGATGGCCTGGCTGAAGATGGCGATGGCGCCGCCCGCGCCGTGCTGCACGGCCGTGGAGAGCAGCACCTCGCGCACGGCCGGGGAGAGCGCGGTGAAGTCCACGCCGGTCTGCTCCAGGATGCTCTGGGCCGCCGGGCGGTAGTGGGTGGAGAGGATGAAATCGTACTGCAGGCGCGCGAAGCGCACGGGGTGCTCGGTGGCGATGCGCCGCCACTCGTCGGGCACGGTGCCCGCCGTTCCCCCCGTGTTGGCCGGTCCGCGCCCTGTGAGGCGGGCGTGGAGGTCGGGGGCGCGTTCCTGGAGGTAGCGCATGAAGTTGGCGTAGGTGGGCGTGCCGGAGGCGATCTGGAAAGTGCCGTAGCTGGTGCCCGCCGAAGCGGTGTGCCCCACGGTGGCCGCGCCCCCGGGGCCGGACTCGAAGCGGGCGGCCAGATGCCCGGGCGGTCCCTGGAGGGTCGTGCGAGCGGCCGGGCGCGGCACGGGGATCACGCAGGAAAGAGTGTAGGTGGGCGTGGGCCTTTGCACCGCGCGCGACTTGCCCCACAGGCTCAGGGCCGCCATGCGGCTCCAGGCGTCGGGGTCGTCGGGGTGCTGGGCGGTGAAGTCCACGGGCAGGCGCACGCTGTCCCACTGGATGGCCGCGCGCACCTCGCCGGGGGTGAGCGGGCAGGCGCTGAATTGTTCCAGGGACAGCTTGCGTGCCAGGGCGGGGTTGGCCCCCGGCCCGGCCATGTCCAGCAGGTCGGGCCGCCGGGGCTGCGAAAGGGCCGGCCACGGCGGGGCCACGCACAGGGCCTGCCAGACGCACAGCAGATAGCCCGCCAGCGCGGCCAGGAGGAGGCGTTTGCCCTCCGGGCCGGTACGTGCCATCATGCGCCCGGGGCGCGGCGTCTGCGGCGATAGGTGGTCCACGCTCGTTCATCGGCGGGCGGCGCGGTTTCTTGAGGGGAGCGCCCGCCTTACGCAGGCCCATACTCGATTTCACGCCGGGAGGGAAGTGCCGTGGGGCGCGGGAAGAAAGGCAAGGCGAGCCTTTTCAGGGGCAAGGCGGGGCAGCGGCGCTGGCTGGCCCTTTTTCTGTCGGGCCTGGCCGTGACGGCGGCCGTCACCCTGCTCCACTGGACCCAGCCGGACTGGCTGGCCTTCATGGACTACAAAATCTACGATGTGCTCCTCTCCCGCCGGGAGCCCCCCAAACCCTCGGACCGCGTGGCCGTGGTGGACCTGGACGAGAAATCTCTCTCCGAGGCGGGCCAGTGGCCTTGGCCGCGCTACAAGATCGCCCTGCTGCTGGGCAGGCTCCAGGAATACGGCGTGCTGGCCGTGGGCATGGACATCGTTTTCTCCGAGGCCGACCAGACCTCCCCGAAGCGCATCCGCGAAGAGCTGGCCGCCCTGGGCCTGGACGTGGACTTCAAGGGCCTGCCCGAGGCCCTGCGGGACAACGACCGCCTCCTGGCCGACAACCTGGCGCAGGGGCCCTATGTGCTGGGCTTCTTCTTCGTCTTTGAAGCCAAGGACCACGCCGACCGCATGGGAACCTGCCGGCTGCCCCCCGCGCGGGTGGCCCTGCGTCGCGCCCCGGGCATGGGCGACGCCCCGCCGCTGATCTCCGGTGCCCTGGGCGCTGTATGCCCCCTGCCGGAGCTGGCGGCCTCCGGGGGCTGGGCCGGGTTCTTCAACTCCTTCCCCGACCGCGACAACATCGTGCGTTGGGCGCCCATGGCCATTTCCTGGAAGGGCCAGACCTACCCGAGCCTTTCGGCCGCCACGCTCATGCGCGCCTTCGGAGACAGGGGGGCCGTGCTCGCCCTGGCTCCGGACGGCTACGGCGGGCAGGACATCGCCCTGCACCTGGACCTTGGCCCGCTGGGCAGGCGCGCCGTGCCCCTGGACCGTCACGGCCGCCTGCTGGTGGACTACCGGGGCAAGGCCAGAACCTATCCCTACGTCTCGGCCTCGGACGTGATGGCCGGGCGCGCCGACGCGGACCTGTTGCGCGGGCGGGTGGTCTTCGTGGGCACCAGCGCGCGCGGACTGGAGGACGTGCGCGCCACGCCCCTGGATCAGTCCACCCCCGGCGTGGAGGTGCACGCCACCGTGGCGGACATGGTGCTCTCCGACTCCTACCTGCGCCGCCCCGTGGACGCATGGTATCTGGAGCTGGTGCTCCTGGCGGTGTTCGGGCTGGGCATCACGCTCCAGCTGGTATTCACGCGCTCGCTCTGGGCGGGGCTTCTCAGCCTGGCGGCAGGCGCGGGCTTGTGGGCGGGGTCGCGCTGGGCCATGGAGTCGCTCAGGATCTATCTTTCGCCCCTTTCGCCGCTTCTGGCCCTGGGGGGGTGCTTCACGCTGCTCACGTTCCTCAAGTTCCTCCTGGAGGAACACCAGAAACGCTTCATCAAGTCAGCCTTTTCCCAGTACCTGTCCTCGAAGGTTGTGGACGAGATCGTGGAGAACCCCGACAAGCTCACGCTCACGGGGGAGGAGAAGGAAGTGACCATCCTCTTCTCCGATGTGCGCGGCTTCACCACCATGAGCGAAAAGCTCAGCCCCACCGAGGTGGTGGAACTGCTCCACGCCTACCTGACGCCCATGACGCGCATCATCACCGACAGCGCGGGCACCCTGGACAAGTTCATCGGCGACGCCATCATGGCCTTCTGGAACGCCCCCCTGGACGTGGCGGAGCACCCACGCCGCGCCGTGGAGGCCGCCCTGGAGATGTTCGAGGAGCTTGAGCGCCTCAACACGGGGTTCCTGGCCAAGTACGGCTTCGAGCTGCACATGGGCGTGGGGCTCAACAGGGGCCTGGTGCGCGTGGGCAACTTCGGCTCGCAGGACCTCTTCGACTACACCCTCATAGGCGACAACGTGAACCTTTGTTCGCGCCTTGAGGGGCTCACCAAGTACTACCACGTGGACATCCTGGCCTCCCAGGCCGTGCGCGAGGCCGCCGGGGAGGGCTTCGCCTGGCGCGAGGCGGACCGCGTGCGCGTCAAGGGCAAGCACGAACCGGTGACCGTGTTCACCGTGCACCGCCAGGCCGATCCCGCCGAGCTGGCGGACTGGCACGAGGCGCTGGCGGCCTACCGGGCCGGACGATTCGACGAAGCAAAAGCGCGCTTCGAGGCCCTGACCGGAACCACGCCCGCCGGGCTGCGCGACCTCTACATCGACCGCTGCCGCGCCCTCCGGGACAATCCCCCGCCCCAGGGCTGGGACGGCGTGTTTGAACACACCAGCAAATAGGCAATCATGCAGGACAAATCCTTTCAGGCCGCCTCCGGGGCGGCCGTCTCCGGCGCTCCCGGCACGGCTTCGGCCGCCCAACCCGCCGACTCCTCCGGCGGGGAGACCATCGCCGCCATCGTCACGGCCCCGGGCCGTGGCGGCGTGGGCATCGTGCGCCTGAGCGGACCCCGGGCGCTGGCCGTGGCCCAGTCGCTCTTTCGCTCCGCGCGCCCGGACTTCCGGGGCTTCAAGCCCTACCGCCTGCACCACGGCAGGCTCCACGACCTCTCGGGCCGCCCGCTGGACGACGTGCTGGCCGCCTTCATGCCCGGCCCCGGCTCCTACACCGGGGAGGACGTGGCCGAGTTCCACTGCCACGGCTCGCCCGCCGTGCTGCGCGCCGTGCTGGACGCGGCCGTGGCCCTTGGCGCGCGCCACGCCAGGCCCGGGGAATACACCCTGCGCGCCTTCCTGAACGGGCGCATGGATTTGAGCCAGGCCCAGGCCGTGGCCGAGCTGGTGGCCGCCGACTCCCCCGAGGGCGCGCGCCTTGCCCTGGACCGCCTGGAGGGGCTCATGGGCCGCCGCGTGCGCGCCCTGCGCGAACTCCTGGAGGCCTCGCGCGTCGAGATCTGCCTGGCCGTGGACTTCCCCGAGGACGAGGTGGAATGCCTGGACCCCCAGGCCTTCCAGGCCCGGCTGGACGAGGTGATGGCCGGCATCCGGGCGCTCCTGGCCGCCCACGAGCGGGCGCGCCCCTTCCGCGAAGGCGCTTCGGCCGTGCTGGCCGGGCCGGTGAACGCGGGCAAGTCCAGCCTGCTCAACGCCCTGGTGGGCCGCGAACGCGCCCTGGTGAGCGAGCGCGCGGGCACCACGCGGGACTTTCTGGAGGAGCAGGTCGTCCTGGACGGCCTGCCCGTTCGCCTTGCCGACACCGCCGGGCTGCGCGACTGCCCGGACCCCGTGGAGCGCGAGGGCCTGGCCCGGGGCCTGGCCCTGGCCCGGGAGGCGGCGCTCACGCTCCTGGTGGTGGACGGCTCGCGCCCCCTTGACGGGGAGGTGCTCCGCCGCCTGCCCGGGGCGGCGCGGCAAGACCCGGAGAGCGGGGAGGAGGACGCCCGAGCCCCTGGCGACGGCCAGGTCCGGGACCTGATCCTGGACCCGGCCCGGGTGTTGGCCGTTGTGAACAAGGCCGACCTGCCCCCCTGCGCGTCGGCGGCCGGGGATGCGGAAACGGCCCCGCTCGCCGCGTCGGCGCCGTCCCCGGCGTCGACCCGCGACGCCGAACGCGACCCTTGCGCCCGGCTCACCCGGGAAGGTTTCGAGTGCGTGCGCGTCTCGGCCCGCACGGGGCAGGGCCTGGAATCCCTCTGCGCGCGCCTGCGCGAGCGCATCCTGGGCGGGGGCGAACCCGTCGAGTCCCGCGGGCCAGCGCCCAGCGAGCGGGAACGCGCGCTCCTCTCCCTGGCTCTGGAGGAGCTTTCGGCCCTCACGGCCGACCTGGCCGCCGGGACCCCGCCGGACCTCCTGGGCGTGCGCCTGGAGACGGCCTGCGGCCATCTAAGCGCCATAACGGGGGAGATCGCCCCGGATGAGGTCCTGCGGTCGGTTTTCGACGGGTTCTGCATTGGCAAATAAAGGGGGGGCCTCGTTTTGACGTTTTCTTTTCGGGCGTCCCGGCTTATGATCAGTTAGGGGAGCTTGGCATGCAGGACCTGGCCGCCAGCTATCTGGAGCACTTCGAGATGAACTTCGGGGAGGACTCCTCCGTGGAACTCTCCGGGAAAGCCCCGGAGGACCTGAAGCTGCTGGCCTCCGGCATCGAGGAGATGTTCGGACCGGGCCGCCTCCCCAGCCTCTTCGAGGCGCTCAGCGTGGTGGCGGACTCGGAACTGCCCCATTGCGCCGAGGTGGACGTCAAGGTCTGCCCCCTGGATCTCTATTTCGTCGTCCTGGACTTCCTGGGGGCCAGGGCATTTCCAACGTAGGAGGCGATTTGATGCGCATTCGTGGCCTCGCGGCCGTTCTCGTTCTCTGCACGCTCATGCTTTTCCCGGCCCTTGCCGTTCAGGCCCAGGACGACCCCCCCGCCGCGCAGCAGCCCCCCGCCGCCGCGCCAGCCAAGCCCGCGCGCAAGCCAGCGCCCCCGGCCAAGACGCCCAAGCCCGGCGAGCCCATCGCCCTGGAGCAGCAGCCCGGCCAGGTGCCGGCCGCGCCCATGCCCGGCGCGCCCGAGGCCCCGGCGAAAGGAAAGCCCGCCGCTCCGGCCAAGCCCGTGAAGGGCGCGACCCCGGCGGCGTCCAAGGTCCCCTCGGTGCGGCTCACCGTGGGGGCGCTCCTGCCGCTCTCGGGCGCGCAGGCCGCCCAGGGCGCCGCATCGCGCGCGGCCATCGAGCTGGCCGTGGCCGACGTGAACGACTACCTGGCCGGGAACGGCTCGGCCGACCGCATCAACGTGCTCATCGAGGACACCGAGTCCACCCCGGCCAAGGCCCTGGAACGCCTCAAGTTCCTGGCCACATCGGGGGCGCGTGCGGTCATCGGCCCCTACACCGACAACGAGGTGGACCAGGCCCTGCCCTTTGCCGACAAGAACGGCCTGCTGCTGCTCTCCCAGGGCAGCGCCGGACCCTACCTCGCCAAGCCCGACGACGCCCTGCTGCGCTTCTCTCCCTCCGACGCCTTCCAGGCAGAGGCCCTGGCCGTGCTGGCCAGCCAGGAAGGGGCCACGCACATCATCCCCATCTGGGAAGGCGACATGTACGGCGACGAGCTGGTCACGCACATCAAGGGCCAGTTCGCCAACCAGGGCGGCCAGGTGGTGCCCGGCGTCCGCTTCCGGCCCGAGGTGAGCCAGTTCGCCTCCTATGTGGCCGACCTCAAGGCCCAGATCGACAAGAACGTGAAGGACAAGAAGAAGCTGGCCGTGGTGGTGGCCGCCAGGGGCGCGCAGACCGCGGGCATCCTGCGCGAGGCCGCCAAGCTGGCCGGGCTCGACGAGCCCCGCTGGTACGGCTGCGACGACTCGGCCCTGCGCGGCGGCATCGTGCAGGATCAGAACGTGGCCCGCTTCGCCGCCAAGGTGCGCATGGCCTTCGCACGCCTGGGCGAGACCGGAACCGCCCTCTACTCCGAGGTGGAGAAGCGCATCGAGGACCGCATCCAGGCCTTCGTGGACACCCAGGCCGTGGTGGCCTACGACATCGTGTGGCTCCTGGCCTTCACGGGCCTGGCCTCGGGCGACGACGCCTCCACGCTGCGCAAGGCCGTCACGGCCACGGCCCAGCGCTTCTACGGAGCGAGCGGCTGGATGGCCCTCAACGAATACGGCGACCGCGCCGAGGACTACGACTTCGACTTCTGGACCATCCGCGAGATGGAGGGCAAGTTCTTCTGGGTGAAGACCGCCCGCTACCAGTTCGATCCGGGCTCGGTGAAACAGCTGGTGATCAACGCCCCGGAAAAGGAATAACCCGGAGCGAGAACCTGTCCCGCGCCGTGTCGAGTCTGGCGCGGGGCGGCCGGGCCGTTTGATCCTTCCGGATTTCGGGACTCAGCGACGAGAAGAGAGGCCGCAACGCCAAGCGTTGCGGCCTCTTCTTGATGACAAACCCGGAAACGGGTTTTGTGGGAGCCGCTTACGGGCGGCCAAGCCGCCCTGCTCCAGGCTGCGCTTCGCGCAGAGCTGCTGAATATGCCCCAAAGCCGGCTTTTTCAGCAGCCTCAGGCCGCAACGCCAAGCGTCGCGGCCTTTTTCGCGTCGGGGGGCTCAGCCCATCAGGCAGCTGTCGCCGGAGAGCACGAGTATGGGGAGCGCCACGTGGAAGGTGGCCCCCTCGCCCTCCTGGGAACTGGCGCAGACCGAACCGCCGAAGAGGTCCGCCAGGGCCTTGACGATGGCCAGGCCCAGGCCAGCGCCGTGGCGGCCGTGGGAGGGGTCGCGGCAGAGCTGGGCGAACTGGTCGAAGAGCATCCCGGCCTTGGCGATGTCGAAGCCCGGCCCCGTGTCGGTCACCTCCAGCAGGGCGGCCACGCGCCCGCGCCCCAGCGGCGCGTGGGAGAGCGACACATGGACCTCGCCCCCGGGCGCGAACTTCACGGCGTTGGACACCAGGTTGCCCAGGATCTGGCGCAGCTTGATCTCGTCGGTGAGCACGGTCCTGGGGAAATCCGGCTCCACTTCCACCACCAGGGCGATGGAGGCGCGCCTGGCCTGCTCCCGGTGCAGCGCCACCACGGAGTCCACCACGGCGGGCATGTCGGCGGGGGCCAGGCGCAGTTCGTCCTTGCCAGAGTCGATGCGGGCGAAATCGAGGATGTTCTTGGCCATTTCCAGAATGCGCTCACAGGCCTCGGAGGCGGCGGTGGCGTATTCCTCCTGGCGAGGGTCGAGGCCGGATTTGCGCAGCAGCTGGAGCATGCCGATGACGCCTATGAGGGGCGAGCGGATGTCGTGCCCCACCACGGCCACGATGTTCTTGGCCAGCTCCTTGGCGCGAAGCTCGCTGCGGGCAAGGGCTTCGGGGCTGTCGTCCACCTCGCGGTGCAGGCGCACCGCCCCTTCCACCCACGAGGGCTTGCCCTGGCTGTCGCGCACGAGGCGGCCGGAGACGCAGGCTGTCACGGGGCCAGCGTCGGGTCCGCACAGGGCGCAGGTCAGCACGAAACGGCCCTTGCCGTGCAGGCCCCTGTTGGCTTCCTGGGAGAAGCGGGCCCACTCTTCGGGGGAGATCACGTCGGGCCAGCGGAACTCGGGCTTGAGCCAGGCAAGCGGGCCTTGCCCCGGCCTGTCGATGAGGTAGGCGAGGCTCGATTCGCTCAGACCGCCTTCCCCCGCGGCCTCGGTGAGGAAGCGGCAGGCGGCGTCGGCGGGCGGCGCGGGCGTATTGATAGGCATGGCGAAGCTCCCTGCGGCCGATGCGGCAGCTGAGACGGCGCCCGAACAACCAGCCGCCAGCCGGAACCGGCAAGTGCTGTCGCTGTCATGGATAGCGGCATAGCCTTGTCTTCGCAAGGAAAACAGTGAACACGCCAGCATGGGGGGGCGTTTCGCGTTGTTGCACCCGCAGCGCCCAGAGGGGCGGACGCCCAGCCCCGGGGGGCGATGCGCAGGATTTACGCACGAGCGCCAGAAGGAAGCGTGGGGGCGGACGCCGCGAGACGGGGCCGACCCGCTGGCCGGGGTGCGCCTTCGTGTGCTCGGGCCCGGCCCGTGCGTTTGCCTTAAGGGGGGTCAGCGCGCGCGGCGTCCCTTCTTTCCGCCCGCCTTGCCCGCGAGCTTGCGCTGTTGCCGCCGGGGCAGGCCCGTGCGGTCGTCTGCCAGGGCCAGGTTCACCTCCAGGCGCGCCAGGCTCACGTCTTCGAGCGTCACGCGCACACGCTGGCCCAGGCGGAAGCGCCGCCCGGTGCGCTGGCCCAGCAGTTCCTGGCGTTCGGGGAAGAGGGCGTAGTAGTCGTCCGTGAGGGTGGAGAGGCGCACCAGGCCCTCGCAGAGAACCTCGGGCAGTTCCACCCAGAAGCCGAAGTCCGACAGCGAGCTGACCACGCCCTCAAACTGCTGTCCGGTCTTGTCGCGCAGGAAGAGCACGGCCGCGCGCTTGAGCATCTCGCGTTCGGCCTCCATGGCCGCGCGCTCGCGCAGGCTCAGGGTGTCGCACACGGTCTGGAGCCTGCGCGCTGTCGTGGGCTGGGCCTCGCCGCGCAGCACGGCCTTGAGGGCGCGGTGCACGCAGAGGTCGGCGTAGCGGCGGATGGGCGAGGTGAAGTGGCAGTAGCACTCCGAGGCCAGGCCGTAGTGTCCGGCGTTCACGGTGTGGTAGCGCGCCTGCATCATGGAGCGAAGAAGCAGGCGGCTGGCCAGGAACTCCAGGTCCGTGCCCCGGGAGCGTTCCACCAGCTGCTGGAGCCCCTTGGGCGTGGGCTCGGAGGGCAGCGACAGGCCCAGTTCCGTGCGCGAGAGCACGCCGAAGAGCGTCTCCAGCTTGTCCGGGTCGGGCTCGGGGTGCACGCGGTA
>NZ_BLTE01000016.1 GCF_013019105.1 Fundidesulfovibrio magnetotacticus | reverse complement strand
GATCGAGGGCCGCCAGTTTGCGGAACAGCTGCTCCACCCGCTGCCGGGTGCGGTGTTTCCTGGCGTCCTCGAAGTCGAGACGGTGGCGCTTGTGGTGGTGCTCGTTCAGGTCGCGAAGGATGTACCAGCGCAACTGGCCCGCCGTGTCGCCGGGGGGCGGCCCCAGGTCGTAGGGCGTAAAGGTGTCTTCCCAGCCGTCCTGGAAAAGTTCCAGGGCCTCCTTGTCGCAGGCGAGCGCGGCATACACGTCCTCATAGGACGGATACGACGGCTCCCTCACGGGCTGTTGCACGGCCTGGGGCATTTCGGCGGCCGCCTCCTTCCCGGAGTCAGGCCCGAACGCGGCGTCCAGCATGCGCTCGTATTTGGCCTGGTTCTCCCTGATGCGTTCCTCGGTCCACATGGATTGTTCCTCCTTCCATTGGTTTTCCGGCTGGACCATGCGCCGGTTGATCGAGGAGGATAGCCAAAAATCCGCCCACGTCTCCCCACATAGCGCTATGTGGGTAAAAACTTGAAAAAATATGCCCAACCCAACCGCGCCGGACCCGTTTTCAAATCGCTCGCTTCGCCGTATCCTGCCCGGAATTCGTTCGGCAGGAGACCTCATGCCCCCCCGCACCAGCCTCTGGACCATCTTCAAGAGCTTCTTCATCGTGGGGGCCACGGCCTACGGCGGCCCGGCCATGATGCCCATGATGCGTCGCGAGGCCGTGGAGAAGCGCGGCTTCGTCAGCCGTGAGGAATTCCGCCTGGGCCTGGGCCTCTGCCAGCTCATCCCCGGCGGCACGCTCATGCAGCTGGCGGCCTACATCGGGCTCAAGCTGCGCGGGCTCTGGGGCGCGCTGGCCGCCTACGCCGGGTTCTCGGCCCCGGCCTTCCTGCTCATGCTGGGGCTCTCCAGCTTCTACATGGGCACGCGCAACGCGCCCCTGGCCCAGGCCGTGTACATGGGCCTCAAGGTGGTGGTGCTGGCCATCTGCCTGATGTCCTGCCTGGACTTCGTGAAGCGCTTCGCCCCCACGCGCCGCCATCAGGCCTTCACGGCGGGCGCGGCGGCGCTCTTCCTGGGCGGCGCGGGCATCGTGCCCATCGTGGGCGGCGCGGCCGTGCTGGGCATGCTCTTCCTGGACCCGGGACCGGCCCCCGACGCGGGCGAAGGCCCCGAGGGCGACGGCGCGCTGCGTCTGGCCGTGATCGTGGGCCTGGTGCAGCTGGCCTGCCTGGGGGCGCTCTATGTCTGGGACAGGCTGCTCTTCCAGCTGGCCGTGTCCATGATCAAGGTGGACATGCTGGCCTTCGGCGGCTTCGGCGTGTTCCCCGTGATGTACGCCGAGGTGGTGGAGTACCGGGGCTGGATCGACGAATCCACGTTCATCGAGGGCATGGCCCTGGCCCAGGTGACCCCGGGGCCGAGCCTTTTGGCCTCGGCCTTCATGGGCTACATGGTGCGCGGCGTGCCCGGGGCGCTGGTGGGCGCGATCGGGGTGTTCGCGGCCTCCTTCGTGGTGGTGCTGGCCGCCTCCCACTACCGCGGGGCCATCATCGGCTCGCGCCGGGCGCGCCAGGCCCTCTCGGGCGTGCTGGCCACCCTGGGGGGCATGATCGTGGCCGTGAGCTGGACCCTCTCAAAGGCCGTGGCCTGGGACTGGCGCACCGCCCTCATCCTGGCCCTCTCCCTGGGGGCGCTGGCCGCCAGGGTGGCGGTCTACTGGGTGGTGCTGGGCGCGGCGGCCCTGGCCGCCCTGATCTGCTGAGGAGACATGAACACCTTCCGCAAGCTTCTCGACGCTATTCTCCGTGGTCTTGCCGCCGGGCTCTCCCCAGGCGGCCTGCGCGCCATGCCGCGCGACCTGTGCCCCGGCCTGCCCAGTCTCTGGCCCGGCGACGCCCCGGCGCGACGCGCGGCCCTGGAAGGCCACGCCCGGGCCGGAGCGCCCGGCCTCGTCGCCGCGACCCTGGCCGCCTGCCTGCCCGGGATGCTCCTTTTGGCCGAGCTGGCCTCCCTTCCCGGCGATTTCTGGACCCAGCCCTGGCCCCGCGCGGCCTTGCAGGGCCTGGGCGCGGCCCTGCCCGGCGTGCTGGCGGGCCTGGCCCTGGACGGCCTGCGCCGCCTGCCCGGGAGGCTGGTGAGCGCGGGGCTGGCGGTCTGCACCGGCGGGCTCTTCTTCCTGGGGCTCAAGCCTTTCGCCATGCTCCTGGGCGGCGCGGTGATCGGGGTGCTCCTGCTGCCGGAGCCAGCCCAGGCCGTGGCGCCCCCTCCCTCCCCCGACCCCGCCTGCCTCCGGCCCTGGCGCTTCCTGGCGCTCTTCGGGGTCCTGGCCGCCGCGACCGGGGGCGTCTTCCTCCTGGACCCGGGGCTGGGACGGATTTTCCTGGCGGCGTTCAAGGCCGAATTCTGGGGACTGGGCGGCGCGGGGGCCTGGCCCCTGCTCTCGGGAGATTACGTGCGCGCCCGGCACTGGCTCGCGCCCGGGGCTTTCGCGGATCTGGCGGCCCTGGCCCTGGCCGTGCCCGGTCCGGCTGCGGCGCTGGCCGCCGGGTGCGGCATGCTGGCCCGGGGACTGCCCGGCGCCCTGGCCGCCGGTGCGGGGGCCGCGCTCTCCGCGGCGCTGACGCTTTTGGCCTCCGCGCCCTGCATGGATGCCGTTGCCGCGAGCCCCTGGGCGCGCAAGGCCCTGGCCGGGACCGGAGCCGTGCTTTGCGGCATCACGGCGGGCCTGGCCGCCCTGACGGCCGCTGGACGCGCCTGGGATGCGTCCGGCATCGCCCTGGCGTCGGCGGCCCTGGCGGCGAGCCTCTGGGGCGCGGGGCGCGTGTGGGTGGCGCTGGCGGCGGCCCTGGCGGGGGTGGCGCTTTACGGATGAGCCCGCCGCGAGGTTCCTGGCCGGGCACGAAAAAGGGCCGGAAGGACGCACGTCCTCCCGGCCCCGGAATGGCTTCCGCCTGGCGGGACTAGATCTTCATGGCGGTCTTGAGGTCCGCCACGGCGTCGGTCTTTTCCCAGGTGAACTCGGGCAGCTCGCGGCCGAAGTGGCCGTAGCAGGAGCTCTTCAGGTAGATGGGGCGCTTGAGGTCCAGGCGCTTGGTGATGAAGTAGGGGCGCATGTCGAAGACTTCGCGCACGGCCTTGGTGAGGGCCTCGTCGGAGAACTCGCTGTTGCCGCCGGAGCTGACCAGCACGGAGACGGGCTCGGCCACGCCGATGGCGTAGGCGATCTGCACTTCGCAGCGGTGGGCCAGGCCGGCGGCCACCACGTTCTTGGCCACGTAGCGGGCGAAGTAGGCCGCAGAGCGGTCCACCTTGGAGGGGTCCTTGCCGGAGAAGGCGCCGCCGCCGTGGTGACCCATGCCGCCGTAGGTGTCCTGGATGATCTTGCGTCCGGTGAGGCCGCAGTCGCCCAGGGGGCCGCCGATCACGAAACGTCCGGTGGGGTTGATGTAGATCTTGGTGCCCTTGTCCACCAGGTTCTCGGGCAGGGCCTTGAGGATCACCTCGTGCTTGATGGCGTCCACCAGGTCTTCGTAGCTGACGTTCTCGTCGTGCTGGGAAGAGACGACGATGTTGTCGATGCGCACGGGCTTGCCGTCCTGGTATTCCACGCAGACCTGGGTCTTGCCGTCGGGGCGCAGGAAGTCGAGGATCTTCTCCTTGCGCACGTAGGCCAGACGGCGCGAGAGCTTGTGGGCGTAGTAGATGGGGGCGGGCATGAGGGTGTCGGTCTCGTTGACGGCGAAGCCGAACATCATGCCCTGGTCGCCGGCGCCCTGCTCCTCGGGCTTGGTGCGGTCGACGCCCTGGGCGATGTCCGCGGACTGCTTGTCGATGGAGGAGATGACGGCGCAGGTCTCCCAGTCGAAGCCCATCTGGGAGCTGTTGTAGCCCACGTTCTTCACGGTCTCGCGCACGATGCCCGCGAAATCGGCGAAGGCGGAGGTGGTGATCTCGCCCGCGATGAACGCGACGCCGGTGGTCACCAGGGTTTCGCAGGCCACGCGGGCCTCGGGGTCCTGGCTGAAGATGGTGTCGAGAACGGCG
Organism: Fundidesulfovibrio magnetotacticus; assembly: GCF_013019105.1. NCBI lineage: Bacteria > Pseudomonadati > Thermodesulfobacteriota > Desulfovibrionia > Desulfovibrionales > Desulfovibrionaceae > Fundidesulfovibrio > Fundidesulfovibrio magnetotacticus. The sequence continues at coordinate 110,050 of NZ_BLTE01000016.1, read as the reverse complement.
TCGGAGATCTGGTCCGCGACCTTGTCCGGATGGCCTTCGGTCACGGATTCGGAAGTGAAAAGATACTTGCCCTTGGAAGCGGCGACCATGAATGTTCCTCCCGCGGAAGATGATTCGCCGGTTTCGGCGATGGAAAAGGCGAAGGATGGCGGCCGGTGAAGGCCGCTAGGCCATGTGTCACAAGACCGGAAGGGTTGTCAAATGTCTGGAGCGATTTTCTTGTGGTCGCTCACGATTGGTCCTCTTCTCCGGCGAGCAGGGCGTTGTCGATGAGCCGCGCGCCAGGGAACTTTACGGCCACGGCCAGCAGCGCCGGGCCGGAGGCGTCGCCCACGGGCTGGATGGTCTCCGGGTGGACGCACTCCACGTAGTCGGTGCGGGCCAGGGGCATGGCGGAGCGGTAGTAGTCCTCCACGGCCCCGACCACCTTGCGCGGCGAGCGCTCCCCGGCCGCGACCATCTCGTGCGCCAGGAGCAGGCCCTTGCGCACGTGGGGGGCCTGGGCGCGCTCCTCGGGCGGGAGCAGGGCGTTGCGCGAGCTCATGGCCAGGCCGTCGGGTTCGCGGAAGATGGGGCGTCCCTCGATGGCCACGGGCAGGTCCAGGTCGGCCGCGAGGCGGCGGATCACGGCCAGCTGCTGCCAGTCCTTGCGGCCGAACACGGCCACGTCGGGCAGGGCCTGCACCAGGAGCTTGGTCACCACGGTGGCCACGCCGTCGAAGTGCCCGGGGCGCGAGCGGCCGCAGAGCCCGGAGGTGAGACCGGCCACGCTCACGGTGGTGGCGAAGCCCTGGGGATACATGTCGCGGGCCTGGGGCATGTAGAGGAGGTCCACCCCGGCCTGGCGGGCCTTGGCGGCGTCGCCCTCGGGGTCGCGCGGGTAGCGGTCGAGGTCTTCCCCGGGGCCGAACTGGGTGGGGTTGACGAAGATGGTGGCGGCCACCTTGGCGGCGTTTGCCCTGGCCCAGGTGAAGAGCGAGAGGTGCCCGGCGTGGAGGTAGCCCATGGTGGGGGCCAGGGCCAGGGTGTGCCCCTGGGCGCGCCAGGCGCGGCAGACGGACGAAAATTCCTTGGGCGACGTGACGATCTGCATGGAAGGCCTCGCAGGGTAGGCGTGGGATGAGGGCGCAACGGGCGACGCCACCCAGGGCTAGCACGTCCGGCGGCCCCCGCCAAGGCCCGGCCTGGCCGCTAGTCCGGGCCGTCCCCCGCCGCGCGCTCGGCCTGTTCGTGGCGCATCTGCTCTTCCATCACCAGCCCGGAGAGCTCCCGGGCCAGCTCCGCGAAGCGCGGCGAGGCCGGGTCGCGCGGATAGGGCATCTCCACGGGGACCACGCGCTTGATGGTTCCCGGCCGGTAGGTCATCACCACCACGCGGTTGGCCAGCACGATGGACTCCTCGATGCTGTGGGTGACGAAGAGCACCGTCTTGCCGCACTCCATCCAGATGCGCAGGAGTTCGTCCTGGAGGTTGCGCCGGGTGAGGGCGTCCAGCGCGCCGAAGGGCTCGTCCATGAGGAGCATGGGCGAATCCAGGGCCAGCACGCGGGCGATGGCCACGCGCTGGCGCATGCCGCCCGAGAGGTGCTTGGGGAAGCGGTCGCGGAAGTCCTGGAGTTGGAACTTGCGCAGCAGGGCGTCCACGCGGGCCTCGATCTCCGTCCGGGGCAGCCCCTTGATCTTCAGGCCGAAGGCCACGTTCTGGGCCACCGTCATCCAGGGGAAGATGGCGTACTCCTGGAAGACCATGGCCCGGTCCGGTCCTGGGCGAACGACGGGTACGCCGTTGGCGGTGATGGCGCCGTCGTAGGGCAGGGCGAACCCCGCGATGGCGTTGAGCAGCGTGGACTTGCCGCAGCCCGATGGACCCAGGATGCACAGGAACTCGCCGTGGCGCACGTCCAGGTCGATGCCCGTGAGGGCCAGCACCTCGCCGTCCCTGCCGGGAAAGCGCTTGCCCACGCCGCGCAGGACCACGTCGAGCGGCGCGCCGGGGGCCGTGTTCGTCACCAGGGCGCTCATCGGCCCCCGGCCCCCCTGTGCCAGCGCAGGAGATGGGCGTTGAGGCGGTCCATGCACGTGTCGATGGCCAGGCCCATGAGCCCGATGGTGAGCATGCCCGCGATGATCTTGTCCGACCAGAAGAACTCCCGCGCCTCCAGAATGCGGAAGCCCAGGCCGTCGTTGACGGCGATCATTTCCGCCACGATCACGCAGATGAAGGCCACGCCCACGCCCACGCGCATGCCCGTGAGGATGAGCGGCGTGGCCGCGGGCAGGATGATGCGCGTGAACATGGTGGCCGACCCGGCCCCCAGGTTGCGCCCCGCGCGGATGTAGATGCGGTCCACCTGGCGGACCCCGGCGATGGTGTTCATGAGCACGGGGAAGAAGGCCCCCAGGCTGATGAGGAAGTAGGCGGGCGGGTTGCCCAGGCCGAACCAGAGGATGGCCAGGGGGATGTAGGCGATGGGCGGGATGGGCCGCAGCACCTGGAGCAGCGGGTTGAGCAGGTTGTACACCCGGTCGAAGGAGCCCATGGCCAGTCCCAGCGGCAGGGCCAGACCGGCCCCGATAGCGAAGCCCACGGCCACGCGCACGGCGGTGGCCAGGGCGTCGTGTGGCAACTCGCCGGAGAAGGCCCAGGCCAGGGGGTTCATGCCCTGGGCCAGGGGCTCGGTGGGGCTGGCGTAGGCCGCCCAGCGCCGGAGCACCTGCCACGGCGAGGGCAGGATGTGCGGGTTCACCAGCCCGGAGACGGCCGCCAGCTGCCACAGCGCCAGGAGCGCCACCGGCACGGCCAGGGCGCGCGCCAGGCGCGCGGCCAGGCCCGGCGCGTCGAGGTCCGCCTTGCCCATGCGCCCGGAGTCCTACTGGATGCCCAGGTCTTTCCTGGCCTTGGCCAGGAGGTCCAGCTTCACGAAGTCGGCGGCCTTGGGCGGGTTGGCCAGCTTGCCGATGCCGTACTTGACCATCATGTCGATGGTGGTCTGCACGTGGTCCGCGGTGACGTCGTAGCTGAAGGGCGAGTTCTCGAGGGCCTGCCGGTAGTCTTCATCGGAGAGCTGTCCCTTGAACATCTTCTCGCGAACATAGGCCTGGGCCTTGTCGGGGTTGTCGATGAAGAACTTGGTGGCCGCCACGAAGCACTTGAGGAAGCGCTCCGCCACGTCCTTGTTGGCGTAGAGTTTCTCGGTGATCACCAGGGTGCGCACCGGCTCGCCCAGGGGGGTGTCGTAGGGCTTGATGATCTCCACGCCGAAGCCCTGGCTCAAGGCCTGGGAGGACTGCGGCTCGGACTGGCACATGGCGTCGATGTTCCTGGAAAGCAGGGCCTGGTTGATGTCGGCGTAGGCCATGTAGACCAGGTGCACGTCCTTGTCGCCCTTGTCGGAGAAGCTGAGGCCGTGCTTGTCCAGCTCGGCCAGGAGCACCAGCTCCTGCGCTCCGCCCCGGGCCACGCCCACCTTCTTGCCCTTGAGGTCGGCCACGGAGGACCACTTCATGTCCCCGCGGCCCACGATGCGCGCCCCGCCCTTGGCGAACCCGGCCACCACCAGCACGGGCACGCCCGTGGCCCGGGCTGCCACGGCCCCGTCGGCCGCGCTGGCCGCCGCGTCGATCTCCCCGGCGATGATGGCAGGGATGATGTCGATTCCCTTGGGGAACACGCGCTCCTGGATCTCCAGGCCGTATTGCGGCGCGATCTCCTTCATATAGGCGATGGCCCCGTAGTGGGCGAACTTCAGGTTGCCCAGGCGCACCACGTCGGCGGCCAAGGCGCTGGAGAAGGGGACGCAGAGCAGGACCAGCAGGGCGGCGAGGGTGCGCGGCACGGTGATTCCTCCCGTTTCGGACGGTTTGAACGGACCCGGGCTTAACAAATCTGTCGAAATACAGGGAGACTGAGGATTTCCCTTTCATACACGGCGGGCGCCTGCGCGTCAAACGCGGGGCGCGCCGCACGCCGAGGCGACGGAGCGCCGGGTACGCCGGGAGCGCCTCCGGCGGCGGCTCGGTCCGGGCGAGGCCTGGAACTCCCGGAGCGGCCGTGAGCGGCCGGAGCGGATCAGGCTTCGGGCTCGCGCGGCCCCTGACCCTCGATGCGGTTTCTGCCCCCGGCCTTGGCCTTGTAGAGCAGGCGGTCGATGCGGCGCAGCAGCTCGCGGGGCTCGCAGTCCGGCCCGGGATGGTCCGTGAGCACGCCCAGGCTGGCCGTGACGCCCCCCGGCGCGCCGGGAATTTCCAGGGCCTCGATGCCCCGGCGGATGGCCCGGGCCACTTCGAGCGCCCCCTCGTACGGCGTGGCGGGAAGGATGCAGACGAACTCCTCCCCGCCGTAGCGCGCGGCCAGGTCGCCGCCTCGGGAGGCGCTCGCCCCGAGAAGCGCCCCCACGCGGCGCAGGCACTCGTCGCCCGCCACGTGGCCGTGGGCGTCGTTGAAGCGCTTGAAGTGGTCCAGGTCCAGCAGGATGAGGGAAAGGGGCGCTCCGGTGCGGGCGTGCCGGGAGCACTCCTCCGCCAGGGCCTGGTCGAAGCGGCGGCGGTTGGCGATGCCGGTGAGCCCGTCCGTGACCGAAAGGGCCTCCAGCTTGCGGTGGTATTCCTCCAGGTCCTGCCGCGCCTGGCGGCTCTCCGTGATGTCGGTGAACATGGCGAAGGAGCCCGTGAGCGTGCCCGAGGCGTCGCGAACGGTCCTGGCGGAGACGGACATCCAGCGGGGCTCCTTGTCCCCGCGCAGCAGAAGGGCCTCGCTCGCGCCGTCGGGCGGTCCGCCCGGCGAGGCCTCCGCCCCCGGGGCCAGGAGGTCGGCGTAGCGCAGCCCCGGGAGATCCCCGGGGTGGCAGCCCAGCAACTGGGCCATGCGCCCGTTGGCGAAGACCACCACGCCCTCGCGGTCCATGGAGAGCACGCCCTCGTTGGCCGTGTCCACGATGAGCCGGTACTGCTCCTCCTTCAGGGAAATGGAGCGCTGGGCGTCGCTCAGGGCCTCGTCGGCCTTCTCCTTTGCCAGGAGCAGCATGGCGAAGCCGCTCACCAGGAGCATGCAGTAGGTGGCCAGGGGGACGGCCCGGTACGTGACGGACAGGAACTCGCGAGACGCGGCCAGGGGCGAGGCGGCCAGCCAGAAGGCGTGGGAGGCGAAGAGCAGCGCCATGAGCAGGAAGCAGCCGCCCAGCAGGGCGCGCAGGGCGCGGCGCTCGCCGGTGGCGGCCAGGAGCGGCCAGGCGGGCAGGCCGTAGAGCGCGGCGTGCAGGGCGAACACCACGGTGGAACGATCCCCCGGCCCCAGGAGCGCGCTCAGCGCGCACAAAGCGCAAACGGCCAGGGCCACGGCGCGTCGCACCTCGGGCGAGACCGTGCGCCCGATGAGATGGAGCACGGCCCAGGCCTCGCCCGCGCAGCCCAGCAGAAGCGGCAGGTTGGCCGCCAGCACGACGGCGGGATCGGGCGAGGGGCCGAAATGCCAAAGGCCCAGGGAACCGCTTCCCTGAAGGAACTTGGCCGCGGTCCAGTACGGGATGCGCCGCGCGTGGGGCATCCCGGCCTGAAAGGCCAGCAGGATCGCCCAGACGACAAACGAGCCGAGCGCGAGCAGCAGAAGAACGGTACGCGTATCCATGAGCCACCACAAAAAGGACGATGACCGGCGTCTTCCATAGGGGAGACGCATCGGACTGTCAAAGCATCGGAACGGCCGAACGCTTGCCCTCGGGAAACCTCGCGGATAGTGTCGCGGGGTCGGGCGAGACGCGCCCGTCGCAGCTTGATGACAAACCCCGAAACGGGGTTTGCGGGAGCCGCTTACGGGCGGCAAAGCCGCCCTGCTCCAGGCTGCGCTTCGCAGCATTCGACAGGGGGACCCGATGCGTGATGCGGACCACCGTGCCGACCTTTCCCAGGACGTGCTCTATTCCATCATCGAAACCCAGACCGAGGTCGCCCGCCTGGGGCTGGACCTTGGGGCCATCATGGAGCTGGTGGCCGGACGGGTCCAGAACCTCGCCGGAGCGGCGGGGGCCATCGTGGAGCTGGCCGAGGGCGAGGAGATGGTCTACCGCGCCGCAACGGGCCTGGCCGCCGGGCAGCTGGGCCTGCGCCTGCGGCGCGAATCCAGCCTTTCGGGCCTCTGCGTGGCCGGAGGCAAGGCGCTCGCCTGCGACGACTCCGAGGACGACCCGCGCGTGGACCGCGAGGCCTGCCGCAAGGTGGGCCTGCGCTCCATGGTGGTCGCCCCCCTGGTGCACGGCGAGACGCCCGTGGGCGTGCTCAAGATCGTCTCGCCCGAGCCGCGCGTGTTCCACGCGGAGCACCTGCGCATCCTGGAGCTGATGTCCGGGCTCATCGGCGCGGCCATGTACTTCTCGGCCAAGTACGAGGTGCGGGAGCTCTACCGCCTGGCCACCCGGGACAGCCTCACGGGGCTGGCCAACCGCGCCCTGTTCTACGACCGCCTGCGCCTGTGTCTGGCCCAGGCCGGGCGCAACGAAAAACCCGTGGGCGTGCTCAACTTCGACCTGGACGGCCTCAAGGCCATCAACGACACGCACGGCCACCGCGCCGGGGACGCCGCCATCCGCGAGGCCGGGCAGCGCGCCCGGAGCGCCACCCGCGACGCCGACACCGTGGCGCGGCTGGGCGGGGACGAATTCGGGGTGATCCTGGCCGAGGCGCCAGACCGCCAGAGCGCCCAACAGGCCGCCGCGCGCATCGCCCGGGAGATCCGCAAACCCTTCCTTTTCGAGGATGCCCGCCTGGCCCTGGACGCCAGCATCGGCCTGGCGCTCTTCCCCGAGGACGCCCGCGACCTGGAAAACCTCCTCGAAAAGGCCGACCGCGCCATGTACCGCGAAAAGCGCGGCCGCAAGGCCTCCAACGCACCGAGATGACAGGAGCCACCGCATGATCACCACCACGCTCTTCCCCGGCCGCTACGTGCAGGGGGCCGACGCCCTGGAACGCCTGGGCGACGAACTGGCCCGCCTGGGCGACCGCCACCTCCTGGTGGCCTCCCCGAGTCCCCTGGAGCGCCTGGTCCCCGGCCTGCTGCCCGGCCTCGCCCGGGCCGGGGCCGTGCGCGCCGAACGCTTCGGCGGCGAGTGCACCGACGCCGAGATCGACCGTCTGGCCGCCCTGGCCCGCGATTTCGGCGCGCAGAGCGTCTGCGCCCTGGGCGGGGGCAAAACCCTGGACGCGGCCAAGGCCGCCGCCGCGCGCCTGGGCCTGCGCGCGGCCGCCGTGCCCACCATCGCCTCCACCGACGCGCCGTGCAGCTCGGTCTGCGTGGTCTATTCCGAAGCCGGGGAGTTCCGGCGCGCCGACGTGCTGCCCCGCAACCCGGACCTGGTGCTCGTGGACACGGCCGTGATCGCCCGGGCCCCGGCGCGCTTCCTGGCCTCGGGCATGGGCGACGCCCTGGCCACCTGGTTCGAGGCCGACTCCTGCCGGGCGGGGCGCGGCCGCAACATCCCCGGGGGCACGGGCTCCATGACGGCCCACGCCCTCTCCCGCCTCTGCTACGAGACCGTGCGCGACTGGGGTCCCCAGGCCCTCACGGCCTGCGAGGCCGGGGTGGTCACGCCCGCCCTGGAGCGCGTGGTGGAGGCCAACACCCTGCTGAGCGGCCTGGGCTTCGAGAGTGGCGGCCTGGGCGCGGCCCACTCCATCCACAACGGCCTGACGGCCCTGCCCGCCGCCCGCGCGCGTCACCACGGCGAGAAGGTGGCCTTCGGCGTGCTGGCCTCGCTCTTCCTCACGGACAAGCCAGCGGCCCTCATGGAGGAGGTCTACGCCCTGTGCGCCGCCCTGGGCCTGCCCACCACCTTCGAGGCCCTGGGCCTGCCCGGAGTCACCCGGGAGGAACTGGAGCGCGTGGCCCGCAAGGCCTGCGAGCCCGGGGAATCCATCCACAACGAGCCCGTGGAGATCTCGCCCGGCGCGGTGCTCAACGCCCTGCTCGCCGCCGACGCCCTGGGCCGCGCACGCAAAGCGTAGCCGGATGTGGGCGACGCCATCCGCGACATCCAGCGCCCTGGGCCGCGCGCGCCGGGCGTAGCCCGCCCGGAGATCGCCAAGTTGGCGGGCCTTTCCACGGAAAAGGCCGCGCCCACTTGGCGAGCCCCCCTGGACGTGTTATCTCTTTGAGAATAGCTCTCAACCGTTCGAGAATCCCTCTCCCGGCCGCATCCCCCCAACCGCCACGCCGGGGCGCCCCGGCAGTCCCATACGGAGGCTCACCATGAACGGCGCGACCCAAGCCATCCGAGGCATCTTCTTCGACCTCATCGACGACCCATGGAAGCATTCCGGCCACGAAAGCCGCGCCGCAAGGTTCCTCCCCGACGGCCTGCTGGTGGTCAAGGACGGGATCATCGCGGACTTCGGGCCTTTCGACGAGGTGTCCCCCCGCCATCCCGGCATCGCCGTGACCCACATCCCGGACCGGCTCATCCTGCCCGGGTTCATCGACGGCCACATCCACTTCCCGCAGGTTCGCGTGCTGGGGGCCTACGGCAACCAGCTGCTGGACTGGCTCCAGAAGTGGATTTTCCCCGAGGAGCTGAAGTACGCCGACCGCGAGTACGCCCGCGAGGCCGCCGGGCGCTTCTTCGACGCCCTCCTGGCCGGGGGCACCACCACCTGCCAGGCCTTCACTACCTCGAGCCCCGTCTCCACCGAGGAGTTCTTCGCCGAGGCCGCCCGGCGCAACATGCGCGTGATCGCCGGGCTCACCGGCATCGACCGCTTCGCCCCCGAGGACTTCCTCATCACCCCGGAGGCCTTTTACGCGGAGTCCAAGCGGCTCATCGGGGAATACCACCGCAAGGGGCGCAACCTCTACGCCATCACCCCGCGCTTCGCCGTGGGCTGCACGACCGAGATGATGGAGGCCTGCTCCCGGCTCAAGAAGGAATACCCCGACTGCTGGATCAACACCCACATCTCTGAGAACCCTTCGGAGATACGCACCGCGCGCCAGGAATACCCCGACTGCACCGACTACACCCAGGTGCACGAGAAGCACGGCCTGCTCGGCCCCAAGTTCACGGCCGGGCACGGCGTGTGGCTCTCCGACGACGAGATGCGCCGCTTCTCCCGGGCCGGCGCGGCCGTGAGCTTCTGCCCGCTCTCCAACCTCTTCCTGGGCAGCGGCCTCTTCCGCCTGGGCCGCGCCAAGGACCCCGCCAACCCCGTGCGCCTGAGCCTGGGCACCGACATGGGCGGCGGCAACTCCTTCAGCCTCATCCGGGCGATGGAGGAGGCCTACAAGGTGGGCATGTGCAACAACACCATGCTCGACGGCTCCGTGAACCCCCGCGAACAGGACCTGGCCGAGGCCGAGCGCAACAAGCTCTCGCCCTACCGCGCCTTCTACCTGGGCACACTGGGCGGGGCGCACTCGCTCTACCTGGACGACGTGCTGGGCAACTTCGACAAGGGCAAGGAGGCCGACTTCGTGGTCCTGGACTGGAACGCGGGCCAGCTGGCCATGGCCTGGAGGCAGTCCCTGGCCGTGCCCGGCGGCGCGCCCGCCAACGTGGACGAGGCGGCCCAGCTCCTCTTCGGCATCATGGCCGTGGGCGACGACCGCAACGTGGACGAAACCTGGATCGCCGGGGCGCGCGCCCACAAGCGCACGCCTTCCTAGAGAGTGTAAGGAGCGGTTTCATGGACATGCGCGTCTCCAAGGCCACGGCGGTGGTGGTGCAGCACGTCACGGAACGGGACGTGCCCTGGTTCATGGAATGGCAGCGGGAAGTCTCCGAGGCCTCCGGGGCCTTCCCCGGCTCTGTGGGCACGGAGGTCTACCCGCCTCCGGGAGGCCGCGCGGGCGACTGGGTGGCCGTGGTCACCTTCGAGGACGAGCCCTCCCTGCGCGCCTGGCTGGACTCCCCGGAGCGGGCCCGCCTGGTGGAACGCCTGCGGGCCGCCGTGGGGCGCTTCACCCTCAAACTGGCCCCGGGCGGTTTCGGGGCCTGGTTCGCGGGGTGCGTGGGCGCCCAGGCCCCTCCGGGCTGGAAGACGGCCCTTGTGGTGCTCCTGGGGCTCTACCCCACGGTGATGCTCCTGTCCTTCTTCCCCGGGCGGCTTCTGACGCCCATGGGCTTCGCCCTCTCCATGCTGGTGGGCAACGCGCTCAGCGTGATCCTGTTGCAGTGGTGCGTGATGCCCGCGCTCAACAAGGTGTTCGGGCCGTGGCTCACGGCCGATCCGGTCCGGCAGCGGGCGCTGCACCTGGGCGGCCTGGCGGCGGTGCTGCTTCTGCTGGCCGGACTGGCGACGCTCTTCCGGTGAATAGAAATCCGATGATTCGTGTTGACACCATCCATACGGTCGATAGCATGGGGATGCTCGGCGAACTGCCGGACAACGCAGGAGACGCGCAGGCCCATGAAGACCGACCACCGCATCGCGCTCATCGAGCCCTCGGAACGCATCCGCGAGGCCCTGGCCCGCAGGTTGCGGGAGTCGGGCCACACGCGCGTGGCAGAGGCCGGGTCGCCCGAGGCCTACGCCAGCCAGGCGGGCGGGGGACACGGGGGCGAGCCGGTGGACCTGGCCGTGGTGGACGTTGACCACGGCGGCATTCCCGACCTGTCCGTGCTGGAGGCCCTGCGCCGCCAGGAGGCCTTCCGGGAGGCCCGGTTCCTGGCGCTCGCCGGACGCCAGGGCCTCGCAGCCGTGGACACGGCCCTGCACGGGGTGTCCGCCGTGCTGGCCAAGCCCTTTTGCGCCCAGCTCTTCATCGACACCGTGGACGAGCTGCTGGGCGTGGTCCGCGGCGCGCCGCACACGGCGACGATCGCCTGCGGCCCCGTCATCGACCATGAACTCTTCACCGAGGCCCACCCGGCGCACGAGCCCGGCAGGGCATCCGTCACCGTTCTCGTGGTGGACGATTCCGTCAGCATGCGCCACGTGGTGAAGCAGCACCTGGCGCACATGGGCTTCACCCAGGTCGAATGCGCCGCCAACGTCACCGAGGCTCTGGCCATGCTGCAATCGCGCCCCGTGGGGCTCATCATCTCCGACCTGAGAATGCCCGGGCGCTCCGGCCTGGATTTCCTGGACACGGTGCGGGCCGACCCGAAGCTGGCGCACACCCCCTTCGTGCTGGTTTCCAGCGAAAGCACGCTGGAGAACGTCTTCCAGGCCGGACGCCACAGTGCGTCGGCCTTCCTGCCCAAGCCTTTCACCCCCGCCGCGCTGGAACGCGTCCTGGCCAGCGCCCTGAAGAAGTCCTGACGCGGGCAAGGGTCCGCTCCGCGACAGCCCCCGTCAAGCCCCCGCGCCCACGGGGCCGCCGCCCCGGCCGGAAGCCTGAACGGGCCGCTTTGCGCCTTCGCGCCCGCCCACCGGGCCATCCCGCCCCGCCCTGGCCGAAAGACTGAACGGGCCGTTCTGCGCGTTTGCGCACCAGCCGACCCCGCCCCGGCCGGAAGCGAAGCGTCGGAAACTTCCATGACCGTGCTCCTTGCCGACATGTTTCGCAACCCGTGCGCCATATGATTCCGTGTCTTCAACGGCAAATGCCGGACGCAGTTTTATCTTTTTGCTTGACCGGCGACAAACAAACGATACGATCATGTTGAGCAAACAAAATCACCCGGAGGATTGCATATGCCCGCTGTGAAAGGCCAGAAAATCGAAGCCAAGTACGACGGTGAAAAGCTTTACACGCTGATCAAGGAAGGAAGGAACGAAAAGGAAATCATGCTCGAACTCGGCATTCAGTCCAAGCCGACGCTGAAGAATCACCTTTTCAAGCTCATCCAGGAAAAAAAGGAATACCTCGCCATTGCCGGCGCTTCCACCCGCACCAGAAACACCTCCCCGGTCTTCCGTGGCGGCAGGATCGTGATCACCGCCAACATGCTGGCCGGGATCGACTTCCAGGAGGGCCAGAAGTTCAAGCTCGAAAAGAACGAAGCCGGGCTGACGCTTATCAAGCTGTAGCGCGCGCCCCTTGCCGTCCAGGGGCCGGGGGCGTCGTTCCTCGGCCCTTTCGCATTCCTGGGCCTGATGCCGGGTCCTGGCATCCTCCGGCGCGCCATGGCGCCGTGTCTCGCGTCCTATGCCGCCGCAACGCCCGGGGGTTCCTTGCGGGGAGTCCCCCCGCTGCCCGCGTTCCCGGATACGCCCAGCCGAAGCGGTGGTTGCACGGCCGTCGATCCTGGGGTTAGTCTTCGGGAGGACGCAACCCGCCCTGCGGCCTGGCCGATTTCTCCGGCCTGCGCGCCCCGCTCTCAGCCTCCCGAAGGATGCCGCATGAAGATCCTGCACGTGATCAGCCAGCGGCCCGACAGGCCCTCGGGGAGGCTCTCCTTAACAAGGCTCGTGGCCCCGTCGGAAACGCCCAAAAGCCTGCCTTCCCGCAGGAGCACGTCCTCGTTGCGGACTCCGCTCCCTTTTTCCAGGAGAGTCTCCACCTGGAAGGGGGGCTGTGATTCCACGGCCGGGCCGGAAAGGGATTCCTGGTCACGTGAGAGAAGCATTGTGCTGCTTCCGGAAGAAGATTTTGGGGGTTTATTTATCCCCGGTTCATGGCAAGAACAAATCGTTTGGCCTGGCGGCCGCCAGGCGCCCTGAAATAGGCATCATCCATAAGAAGTCGCCAAAACCGGCTATGTCGCCAGGGGACCCCTGGCCAACGCCTGCCTGGCAGACCGGACGCGAGCAATGGGACGCCTCCGTGCGGCATTCGCCAGGGGCGCGAGCTTCACACTCCCGGGGCCTCGCCGGTGAGGAAAACGGAGCATGGGCAATGGCCGGAAGCGTGACCGGCGTCCACAGGGTGTGGCGGCTGGACAACGCGCTGGTCTGCCTGACCGGGCCGCTCTTCGTGGGCGTCGGCCTTTCTCCGGGATCACCGCGCCGAACTGGAGATGGCGCTGCACGGCCTCTGCCACGAATGCCGACGCGGAGGGCGCATGGAGCGCACCGAGTACCACGGCCATCTTTGCAACATGCGACAGAGCCGCCCGCCCCTGCACGAGGGGCTCACCCGGGAGCGCGGTGTGGGGCTTCTGGAGCGGGGCACGTCCCCCGTGGACTGGAGCCTGCCGTTGCGACGGCCGCCCGTTCGTCGTGGATCTCCGCGCACTCACGCCCCACGCCCGCTCGAACATGACAAAAAACACCCGCCGGTGTATTATCCCGCTTAGATGGCCTCCGGCCATTGGAGCGAGGTGACATCATGGACTCCTTGAACGAGAAGAACTGGCATACATTGGAAGCCCCCCAGGCGGTGGAGCTCCTCGCCTCCGATCCGGACAAAGGTCTGGAGCCCCAGGAAGCCCAGCGCCGCCTCCTGCGGTTCGGCCCCAACGCCATCGCGCCCCGCAAGGGGAAGACACCGCTCAGGCGCTTCCTGCTGCAGTTCCACCAGCCGCTGATCTACATCCTCCTCGGCGCCGGCTTCGTCACGGCCGCGCTGGGCGAGCCGGTGGACTCCCTGGTGATCCTCGGCGTGGTGCTCATCAACGCCGTGGTGGGCTACCTGCAGGAGGCCAAGGCCGCCGGGGCGCTCGAAGCGCTGGCGAAGTCCATGGTCACCGAAGCCACCGTGCTCCGCTCGGGGACCATGCAGCGCCTCCCGGCCGAAGCCCTGACCCCGGGCGACATCGTGCTCCTGCGCTCCGGGGACAAGGTCCCGGCGGACCTCCGCCTGCTCGCCGCCCGGAACCTCCAGGCCGACGAGTCCGCTCTCACGGGCGAATCCCTCCCCGTGGAGAAGGACACGTCCCCCCTGCCCGAGGCCACGGTGCTGGCAGACCGGCGCAACATGGCCTACGCCTCCACCCTGGTCACCTACGGGCAGGCCACGGGCATCGTGGTCTCCACCGGCCTGGACACCGAGATCGGCAGGATCTCGCACCTGGTGGCCCAGGCCGACGATCTGGCCACGCCCCTGACGCGCAAGATCGAAGCCTTCAGCAACTTCCTGCTCTGGGCCATCCTGGCCCTGGCCGCCCTGACCTTCCTGGCGGGCGTGCTCCGTGGCGAACCTGCCGCCGACATGTTCATGGCCGCCGTGGCCCTGGCCGTGGGGGCCATCCCCGAGGGGCTGCCCGCCGCCGTGACCGTGATCCTGGCCATCGGCGTCTCGCGCATGGCCGCACGGGGCGCGATCATCCGCAAGCTGCCCGCCGTGGAGACCCTGGGCGGGGCCACGGTGATCTGCTCGGACAAGACCGGCACCCTGACGCAGAACCAGATGACCGTCACCGCGCTCTACGCCGGGCGGGAGGCCTACGCCGTCAGCGGTTCGGGCTACGACCCGCAGGGACGCATCGAGGGGGGTGACCTCTCCAGCGAGGCGCTGTCCGAGACGCTCCTGGCCGGAGCGCTCTGCAACGACACGCGCATCGACGAGGCCGGGGGCGAGCGCACGGTGGTGGGCGACCCTACCGAGGCCGCGCTCCTGGTCGCGGCCCGCAAGGCCGGGATCGACGCCAGCGAGGCCGCCCTGCGCCTGCCGCGCCTGGACACCCTGGCCTTCGAGTCGCAGCACCAGTACATGGCCACGCTGCACGGCCGGGAGGGGCTGGAGCCGGTGGCCTACGTCAAGGGGGCCGTGGAGCCGGTGCTGGCGCGCTCCGCGACCCGGCTCCTCGCGGACGGCGCTCCCGCCCCCCTCGACGCGGCCGCCGTGCACGCGCAGGCGGAACGGATGGCCTCCCGGGGCCTGCGCGTGCTGGCCATGGCCCGCAAGCGCCTGCCCCCCGGGAGCGCGACCGTGGACCACCGGGACATCTCCTCCGGCCTGGAATTCCTCGGCCTGCAAGGCATGATCGACCCGCCCCGGCCCGAGGCCCTGGCCGCCGTCTCCTCCTTCAGGGCGGCGGGCGTGCGCGTGAAGATGATCACCGGCGACCACGCCCTGACCGCGGCCGCCATCGGCGGCAAGTTGGGCCTGGGCGGCAGGTCCTGCGCGACCCCCGCCTCCTGCGACGTGCTGACCGGGGCGCGCATGGCCGGGATGCCCGACGACGAACTGACCGCCGCCGCCGCGAACACCGACATCTTCGCGCGCGTGGACCCCGACCAGAAGCTTCGGCTCGTCTCGGCCCTGCAGCGCAGGGGCGAGGTGGTGGCCATGACCGGGGACGGCGTCAACGACGCCCCGGCCCTCCGGCAGGCCGACATCGGCGTGGCCATGGGGCGCGGCGGGACGGAAGCCGCCAAGGAAGCCTCGGACATGATCCTCACCGACGACAACTTCGCCACCATCGAGGCCGCCGTGGAGGAAGGCCGGGGCGTCTACGACAACCTGCTCAAGTTCATCGTCTGGACCCTGCCCACCAACCTGGGCGAAGGGCTCGTCATCCTGGTGGCCGTGCTGCTGGGCGCGGCGCTGCCCATCCTTCCCGTGCAGATCCTCTGGATCAACATGACCACCGCCGTGGTCCTGGGGCTCACCCTGGCCTTCGAGCCCAAGGAACCCGGGCTGATGGAGCGCTCGCCCCGCCGCACCGACCACCCCATTCTCGACAGGCAGCTCGTGGCGCGCATTGTGCTCGTGGGCGCGATCCTGCTGCTTGCCTCCTTCGGCTTCTTCCAGTGGGAGCTGGCCTCCTCCGGCAGCGAGGCCCAGGCAAGGACGGTGGCCGTGAACGTGTTCGTGCTGGTGGAGGCGTTCTACCTCTTCAACAGCCGCTCCTTCACCCGCTCGGCCTTCGAGCTCGGCTTCTGGACCAACAGGTGGCTGCTGGGCGGCTTCGTGCTGATGATGGTCCTGCAGGTGCTGTTCACGTATCTCCCGTTCATGAACGCCATGTTCCACTCGGCCCCCGTGGGCGGCCTGAGCTGGATCAAGGCCGCGTTCGCGGGGGTGGCGGGCTATTTCGCGGTGGAGTTCGAGAAGCGGCTCCGGCGCGGCTAGCGTCGCGGCGGCGGGAACGGGGACTGGAGTTTCGACAAGGCTTGCGGGTTCCGGCTTCCCGCGCCGACCGGACGCGGGGTTCGGCTGCCGGGACACGGCGCGGTCAAAGCCGCCACGGGGCGACGCCGCGCCACGCCCGGCGGATGGCGGAGGATTCCATGCTGACGACGTCGCGGTTTCACCTGAGGTTCTGGCCCGTGTGGGTCTCCGTCGGCGCGGTCCTGGGCCTGTGGATCGCCTGCAAATGGTTCCACCAGGACTGGTTCGACGACGGCTTCAAGTACGTGGCCAAGGCCTCCTCCCTGAGCGCCACCACGCTCATGTGCTGGTGCCTGGTGCTCTCGGCGCGCTTCCGGGCCCTGGAGGACCTTTTCGGCGGCCTGGACAAGGTCTACCAGGTGCACAAACGGCTGGGTAAGCTGCTTTGCCTGGTCCTGGCCCCGCACCCCCTCTTCCTCGCCGCCCACAGGCTGCCGGACGTGTCCGCGTACCTGGGCTACTTCGCCCCCGCCGCGACCCTCCAGGACCGCTACGCCCTCGGCAAGGACCTGGGCCTCGCGGCCCTGATCGCGCTGTGCGCCCTGGTGGCCCTCTCCCTGCGGCTCATCATGCGCTACGAGGCGTGGAAGCGCCTGCACGGATGGCTCGGGCCCGTCTTCCTGCTGGTGATGGTCCACGTGCACCTGGTGGACGCGGACGTGGCCCGCTACGCCCCCCTGCGCGTCGCGTTCTGGGGCATGCTCCTGGCGGGCGCCGCCTCCTGGGTGTACATCCGCCTGCTCTACGAGCGCTTCGGCCCCCGCCACGCTTACGCGGTGGAGTCCATCGAGACCGTGGGGGGCGCGCGGGAGATCACGCTGCGGCCCCTGGGCAGACCCCTTGACTTCAAGGCCAGCCAGTTTGTCTACCTGGTGATCCGCACCCCGCCCATCCCCCCCGAGCCCCATCCCTACTCCATCGCGTCCGGCTACTCGCCCGACGGCCGCTTCAAGCTGGGCATCAAGGAGGTGGGCGACCACACGAGATCGCTCGCCCACCTCGCCCCCGGCGACAGGACCGACGTCTACGGGCCGTACGGGCGGTTCAGCGAGCCGTTCTTCAACCGGGGCAGGGATTGCGTGTTCATCGGGGGCGGCATCGGCATCACCCCGTTCATCGGCATGTGGCACGTGGCCCTGCACTCCGAGGAGCGCCTGCGCCCCGACGGCATGGACAGCCAGCTCAAGGCCAGGCATCCGGAGCTCTCCAGCGACTGGACGGCCCCCCGGATCGCCCTGTTCTACGTCTGCCGGACCAGGGAGGAGGCGAGCTTCGACGACGACATTCGCGCCCAGGCGGAGCAAAGCCCTCTGGGCGGGCTGGAGCAGGCCCGCCAGGCGGGATTCGACTACGTGCTCCACGAGAGCCAGACCCACGGGCGCTTCGGTATTCCCCACATGCGGGACGTCCTGGGAGACCGCTTCCCCGGCAGGCTCTTCTTTTTGTGCGGCCCGACCCCCATGATGGAGGCCCTCGCCGCCCGGCTGCTCGACGAGGGCGTATCCCCCCTGGACATCCTCATCGAGGACTTCAACCTGGTGTGACGGAAAGAATTCGCGGGTACCGGCGCGGGGAGGCAAGCAAGCCAAGCCCAGGCGCCTCGCTGTGCAGGCCGGCAGGCGGCCCGGGTCTCGGACCGGCCGCGATTGTTGCGGCCTCAAATTACGTCCCTACGGAATGTCAGGACAACTCGCTAAAACCATGAATTTTCATTTTGAAAAACACCTTCATGTTTTTCAAAATCGCGACACTAGTAGCCCAGCGCCCGTCCCGCTTCCGAGACCACGGAGTTCACGGGCATCTTGCCGATCTCGGCGAAGGTGGTGGCCTGGCGCAGCACGATCTCGTCGGAGGGGGCCACGATGAAAGCCTGGCCCACGCCCACGGGCCGCCTGCCCGCGAAGAACTGCACCATGCCCGCCGGTCCGTTGCCGCGCAACTCCTCCAGCACGTAGCGTCCGGGCGGCAGCGCCAGGGCCTTGCCGGGCCGCCATTCCAGGGTGATGGCCCTGCCCTGCTGGTCGCGCACCGTGAGCTCCGTGACCACCCGGGGCTTCACCCGCAGGAAGAAATGCGCCTGGGGCTCCTTGGGCGTCTCGCGCACCACTTCATAGAGCAGGTCGCCGTTCTCCAGGTGCTTCACGAACTTGGGGATGAAGCTGTTGGGGTCCAGGATGATCTCCTGCCCCGCATCCTGGCCGTCGTTCTTGCCCACGCGGCTCACATAGCCCTTGAGGTTGAGCACCTCGTCCCTGCGGCTGCCCCACACGCCCTCCAGCACCAGCTGGTCGCCCTGCACGGCATCCAGTTCGCCGTCGGCGGGCACCACCCTCAGCTCGCCCCCCAGCCAGCAGACGAAGCGGGGCTTGCCCGCGGCCTCCGCTGCGGGCCACGCGCCCTTCCACTCCAGGGCGGCCCGGGCCAGCACCACGCCGTCGGCGCGCACGTCGATGCCCTGGAAGGGGGCCAGGGGCAGGCGCGGCCCCTTGGCCAGGTTGAAGCCCGGCCGGTCGGAGGCGAAGACGGCCGTCACGGGGCTCATGGCCGCGCCTTCGGGCAGGTTCTCGAAGCGCACGTCCAGGGGCTTGCCCGGGTCCAGGCGGATGGTGCGCGTCTGGGCCGTGAGGGGGCTGCCGTTCACGAGCACGCGCAGCTCCCGGGAGGGGTAGGCCTTGAGGTCTTCGGGGCCCAGGCGCGGCGGCTCCAGCTCGATGCCGAACTGACGCAGGAAAAGCGCGGTGACCTTGAGCTGCTGGGTCACCTTCCAGGAGAGGTCGGGGATGTTCTTGCTCACCTCCACGGCAAGGGCCGGGATGCCCACGCGGGAGAGGGCGTAGTAGGTGAGCGACTTGCGCTGCTCCAGGTAGCGGGAGCGGTCGTTGAAGGTGTCCATGTTGAAGAGCTGGAAGGCCCAGTCCTTGGGCGTGACGCCCTCGTTGACCTTGGCCAGCACCTGGCGCACGGCCCGCTCCAGCTGGGGGGCGCGCCTGGGGTCGGCGGAGTCCACGATCACGGACTGGCCGTAGCGCTGGGGCCCGCGCAGGTCGGAGCGTCGCACGGTGTCGTAGAAGCCGGAGCCCTCGTGCAGGTGGATGAGGGCCTGGCTCTGGGAGACCAGGAAGCGGATCACGCGGGCCAGGCGGTCTTCGTAGAATTCGTTGTAATCCTGGTCGAAGCGGCGGTTCAGGTCCACGTTGATGGCGCGCTTGCGCTCGTGGATGGAGGGCGGATTGGCCCGGGGCACCACGATCACGGTGCCCTTGGCCACCTTGGCGCGGCTGAGCAGCTGGGCCGTGAGGAACCCTGCCGCCTCGTCGCCCTGGATGCCGCCCTGGACCATCACGGTGGGTCCGGGCTTCTCTCCGCGCAGGAAGTGCACCTCCAGGGCGTACTGGGTGCCCGGGAAGAACGTGACGGACTCCGCCAGCGCCCCCGAACAAGGGGCGAACACGGCGAGCGCCAGCAGCAGGAGCCCCGGCAGGAGCTTACTGGGCCTGGGCAAGGGGGAACGTCTCGCTGAAGATGGTCTTGCCCGAGGCGTTGCCGAGAACGAGCCTGAAGCCGTAGAGGGCCGAAGGCTCCACGCCCTGGGGCAGGGGGGCCTGGGCCGACACCTGCTTGAAGCGCTGGATGGAGAAGGCGAGGTCGTCCTTGCCGGTCTGCACGGGGGTCAGGGTCCCTTCGCGGGACACGGCGAAGAGCTGGCCGCTTCCTGCCAGGGACTGGGGCATCAGGTTGGCCAGGTCGAAGGAGTACTGGATGCTCTTGGCGTCCAGGCGCACGCGGAAGTTCTCCACGCCCACCTGGTTCAGGTCCACCTTGCCCACCACGGCGGCCAGGTCGAACCCTCCGGGGCGTTCGGCCGGGGGAGCCTGGGGCGGTGCGGCGTTCTGGGCGGGGGGCTGGGCCTTGGAATCCTTGGCGTCTTTGGCGTCCTTGCCGGACTTGGCCTGGGGCGCGGGCTGGGGCTGGGCCTTGACGGAGGGGTCAACGCCCATGCCGGCCAGGAGCTGGGCCAGTTCCTGGGCGTCGGAGGTCTGGATGAGCTTTTCGATGTTCTGCAGGCGCTCCAGGCGGATGAGCGTCTCGGAGAGGCGTTTCTCCAGGTCGCGGCGTTCGGTCTGGCCGTCCTGGGCGCGCCGCCAGAACTGGTAGGAGGCGAAGACGCCCCCCGCGGCGGTGATGAGCATCAGCACCAGCAGGTAGGTGGCCGCGCGAATCCAGCCCGGGCGCAGACGCAGCCTGCGGGCGCTCTCCTGGTCGCGGAACCAGATGAGGTTGAGCTTCCCCTTGTCGGACACTTTAGAGCTTGCTCCAGTCTTCGTCCATGATGAGCCAGCCGTCTCCGGAGGGCCCCAGCACGAGCTTCTTGCGGCCCTTGTCGGCCACGCCGTCCCTGCTGGCGTATTCCTGGACGAATTCCACGAGAACGCCGTCCTGGGCCAGGGAGAACTTCATGTCGCGCGCGGCCACCTTCTTGGGGGCCTTGGCCCCGGTCCAGAGCTGCTGCTTGTGATCGCGGATGGCGGCCCTGCCCTTGCGGTCGCCCTGGGTGGCGTTGTCGGCGTAGAACTGCACGTAGTCGGCAACCTTGCCCTTTTCCCACGCCTGCCGCCAGGCCTCCACCACCTTGAGCACCTCGGGGCGCACGCGCTCCACGTATTTGGTCTCCAGACCCAGGGTGGTTTCGTCGTAGTCCATGCCCACGATGACCATGCGGCCCTCGGCGTTGCGCTGCCAGTAGAGGCGCTTGATGCCCTCGCTGGAGAGGGTGGGCGAGCGGTAGAGCTGGCCGAAGTAGGTGACCCAGTAGTCCGGCCCCTGCACGGCGCGCACATCGTCGATGAGCACGTGGATCCAGGGCAGTTTGGCGAAGAGCTGGCGCTTGTGGCCCCGGAAGTTCTCGAAGGGCTCGCCCGTGGAAACCGAGAACTTTTGGGCGTCGTGGAAGGCGAAGAAGGCCTCGGATTTGCGCGACCAGGCCTTGGCCCACTCCAGGGTGGCGGCCACCACTTCCTGGCCCTCCTTGGAGACGACGGGGTCGTCCTTGGACCAGTGCACCTCGTTGGCGATCACCACGGGGAGCACGCGCTTGGTGAGCTGCGGGTCCAGCTCCTTGATGTCGGGGTTGTTCAGGGCCACGCAGCCCCGGCTCTCGTTGGGCGTGATGGGCTTGCCCCGGCCGTGGATCCAGATGCCCGAGCCCTTGCGGCCGTTGATCACGTCGATGGGGTTGGGATAGTTGAGCGTGAAGGCCAGGTCGCCGTAGAGGCTGAAATCGAGCCCGCCGTTGATGCGCTGCTTGATGAAGTAGACGCCCTCGGGGGTTTTGAGGTCGCCCTCCTTCCACTTGGTGCCGGGCTCCTGCCCGGTGGTGCAGGGCAGCTGCTTCACGGGCGAGAGGGGGCTTTTCTGCTCGAAGATCCAGAAGGTCTGGGAAGACTTGTCCACGGCCAGGAAGCGTTGGGGTCCGTAGGCGTCGGCCTTGAGGTTCACGGCCCAGCCTTCGCCCGCCCTGGCTTGTCCGGCCAGGAGCAGGGACAGGGTCGCCAGGGCGGCCAGAAGGAAAGAGGTCCGCGCGCGGCGGCGGGCCTTGGCGGATGAGGCGTCGTGGGGTGCGGCCACGGTCAAGCTCCTCCTTGAGTCGACGGTGGTCAGGAAGGCGTCGCGGCGGACGCCGTTCCAGGTTCCGGCCGATGCGGCCGGAACGGTCATCACCTCGCCTTGGCCGCTACAAGGTCGGCCCGGGTGAAGATGGGGGAGAGTTCGTAGCCAGCCTGGGCCAAATTCTCCCGGCCGCCTTCCTGGCGGTCCAGCACGGCGAGCACGGCAACGATCTCCAGGCCCGCGTCGCGCACGCGCTCGCAGGCCTTGAGGAGCGTGCCGCCAGTGGTCACCACGTCTTCGAGCATGGCCACCTTGTCGCCGGGGCGGAAGTTGCCCAGGCCCTCCAGGAACTGGTTGGTGCCGTAGCCCTTGGACTGCTTGCGCACGATGAAGCCCGGCAGCGGCCGCTTCTCCAGCCAGGAGACCACGGTGACGGAGCTCACCAGGGGGTCCGCCCCCAGGGTCATGCCGCCCACGCCCTGCACGTCACGCCCCGCGAGCATGTCCAGGAAGAGTCGTCCGATGAGGTAGGAGCCCTCGGGCGAGAGCGCCGTGGGCTTGCAGTCGAAGTAGTAGTCGCTCTTGCGGCCCGATGAGAGGGTGAAATCGCCCTCGCGGTAGGACTTTTCCAGCAGCAGTTGGGCGAGCCTGTTTTTCACGCCTTGAAAACCCTCTGATAGATTGCGTCTTCGTATTGCAGGAAGCGCGCGGGATTGAAGATTTCGTCGAGCTTATCGGCCCCCAGCGCGTCCGCGATGGCCGTATCACGCCGCACTTCGTCCGGAAAGAGCTTTTTTTCCGTCCAGCAGCGCATGGCCACGGCCTGCACGAGCTCGTAGGCCTTCTGGCGGTCCATGCCCTTTTCGTCGATGAGCGACAGAAGCACCGCCTGGGAGAAGAATAGCCCGAAGGAGCCCCAGAGGTTGCGCTCCATGTTCTCGCCGATCACGCGCAGCCCCGAGAGCAGGTTGGCCAGGCGGTGGAGCATGTAGTCGGCCAGGATGGTGGAGTCGGGCATGATCACGCGCTCCACCGAGGAGTGGGAGATGTCGCGCTCGTGCCAGAGGGCCATGTTCTCCATGGCCGCCACGGCGTTGGAGCGCAGAAGCCGGGAGAGCCCGGCCAGGTTCTCGGCCGAGATGGGGTTCTTCTTGTGAGGCATGGCCGAGGAGCCCTTCTGGCCCTTGCCGAAGCCCTCCTCCACCTCCAGCACCTCGGTGCGCTGCAGGTGGCGAAGCTCCACGCAGAGGCGCTCGATGCCCCCGCCCAGCAGGGCCAGGGCCGTGAAGAACTCGGCGTGGCGGTCGCGCTGCACGATCTGGGTGGAGATGGGGTCGGGCGTGAGGCCCAGGATGGCGCAGGTCTTCTCCTCGAGCTCGGGCGAGAGGTAGGCGTAGGTGCCCACGGCCCCGCTGATCTTGCCCACGGCGGCCTGGGCCACGGCGCGCTCCAGGCGGTCGCGGTGTCGCGCGAACTCGGCGTGGAACCCCGCGAGCTTGAGCCCGAAGCTGGTGGGCTCGGCGTGGATGCCGTGGGTGCGGCCCATGCAGAGCCGGCCCTTGTTGGCCAGGGCCATGTCCTTGAGCACGCCCAGCAGGCGGTCCACGCCCGCGAGCACCATCTGCCCCGAGCGCTTGAGGAGCACGCCGTTGGCGGTGTCCACGATGTCGGAGCTGGTGCAGCCCAGGTGGATGAACCGGGCCGAGGGGCCCACGAACTCCTCCACGCAGGTGAGGAAGGCGATGACGTCGTGGCGGGTGCGCTCCTCGATCTCCAGGATGCGCTCCACGTTCAGGTCCGCCTTTTCGCGGATGACCAGCATGTCCGCCTCGGGGATGCGCCCGAGCTGATGCCAGGCCTCGCAGACGGCCAGTTCCACTTCCAGCCAGACCCGGAAACGGTTTTCCAGGCTCCAGAGCTTGCCCATTTCCGGGCGCGTGTAGCGGTCGATCATGTGCTTGTTTGCCGATTGGCCGCGTGGGGCCATGAAACGAGCAAGGCAGCCGAGGCTGCCTTGCGGGGTTCGATCAGTTGGAGGCGGCCCCGGAGGCGCTGGTGCTCGCGCTCGCGGTTGCCGCTTCGGCCTTGGGCGCCGGCGACGGGGAGGAGCTTTGCGACCCCCCCGAGGAACCGGCCGGTTTGGAATAAAGGTCGGAATACCAGCCGCCGCCCTTGAGGACGAAGGCCGTGTTGGAAATGAGCCGCTCGGATTTGCCTCCGCAGACGGGGCAGGGGACAGGGCGCTCGGCGAAGTCCTTCTGCCACTCCTCGAACGTCTGCTGGCATTCCTGGCAGCGGTATTCGTAGATGGGCATGGCGTACTCCTTCACGATCCCGTGAAATAGACAACAGGTTCGTAACTAAGACGCGTGAGCGTCAAAGTCAAACCCGTGCTAGGACTTCTTGACGGATTTGGCCTGACGCACGCGCTCTTTCAGGCGTTCGGCACGGCGCTTGCGGCGGCGATCCAGCTCTTTCTTGCGTTCGATTTTCTTGTGGGCCATTGGTGTTTCCTCCTGGCGCGATGCGCTCGAAAAAACGTCGTTTATTCATTTTCCGTCGCGCTGTCCAGGTGTTTTTTGCTCGAAAAGGTCAGCTTGCCTCCACGACTTCACGCCGGACCACCCGGAGCGTCCCGGGACTTCCTTCCGCCACGCCTCATCGTGTCCGCCCGCGTCAAACTTAACGGGCCGGAGGATCGCTCCCCCGGCCCGTGATTTTCGCGCGCTACGGGCGCTATTTGGACGGAATGCGGTCCTGCGCTTCGGTGAGCAGGAATTCGCCCTTTTCGATCTTGGCCTTCAATTCCTGGGCGATCTCCAGGGACAGGGCGTAGCTCGTCAGGGGCACGGTGCGCACCTTCTGGCCGTTCACGGCGATCTCGCCGCTCTTGAGCTCCTCGAAGGTGGGCTGGGCCAGCACGTTGTTCACCCCGTTGGGGTAGTCGTGGCCGTAATCGCGCACGGGCATGGTGATGTCGGCGTCGGAGACGCCGGTGAACCAGGCCATCTCCTCGTCCAGGATGGGGATGGGGATGCCCACGCCCACGCTGAGCGAGCAGCCGTAGCCCAGGATGGACACGCCGCGCACCCATTTGGCGCTCATGCCCTTCATGTCGCCCTTGAGCATGAGCGTGCCCGAGGCCGTGAGGGGGATGCCGCGCTCGTTGCGCTGGGGCTTGGGGTTGTGCTGCGTGCCCGCGCCGATCACCCAGCCCGTGCCGCCGCCGAGCCAGATTTTGGTGCCCATTCCGATGGTGCGCAGGAACGGATCGTTGAAGAGGGGCGAGAGCTGCCCGGCGGTGGCGTAGTTGGCGTTGCGCATGCCGGGCTTGAGCGGCCCCATGTAGGTGTAGATCACCCGCGAGCCGGTGTTCACGGCCACGTTGTAGCTCTGGTAGCAGTTGCGCGGGTTCAGGAGCTCCGCGGACTTGAGGTCCGCCAGGGTCACGGACTTGTCCAGCTCGCGCCGGGGGTAGCAGTCCGTGCCGTAGGCCTGGCACTTCAGGCGCACGGCCTTGCCGCGCAGCAGGTCCTCGATCACGTGGCCGCCGCCGTAGAGGAAGCGGCCCGGGTGGACCTTGTTGAGCGGGTCGTCCTCGCTGGGCTCGGTGCAGCCCAGGTAGGCGTCCACGGCGGCCAGGCCCGCATGGCAGGGCACGTTGCCCAGCCAGACCTTTGAGGCCTTGATCAGCGGCGGCTCCTGGCCGAAGTTGAAAAGCATGCCCGAGGAGCACATAGGCGAGAACGTGCCCGTGGTGACCACGTCCACTTCCCTGGCGGCGGCGCTCTTGCCCTTGGCGCGCACCACGTCCACCATTTCCTCCGCCGTAAGGATGACGGCCGTGCCTTTCCTGATCCGCTCGTTGATTTCCTGGATGGTCTTGGTCGCTTGCGACATGGCGTGAAAGCCTCCTGATGGGAAAACGGGCGCATAATGCCCGCAAAGCCGCGCCTTGGCAATCCCGCGCCCGGGCGCGCCGCATTGAACCCCCCGGCGCTTTGGGCTAGGTTCGCTCAAAACGCCCACGCCATCCCTGGACCGCCACGTGCTCAAGAAACAGCTCCGCGCCCACCTGGCCCAGTTCGTGCCCGAGCAGGACCTGGCCCGCTGGTACGACCCCCTGGAACTCACCCCGCTGCCGGACTCCCTGGACATCGTGGTGGAATTCCCCCACGCCTATTTCGCCCAGTGGTTCGTGGCCCACGCGCGCGACGAGTTCGAGAAGCACGCCGCCCTCTATTTCGGCCCGGGCCACGTGCTGCGCTACCGCACGCCCCACGGCGGCCAGGGCTCCGCCCAGGGCGCGGTCCCCGAGTTCGTGGCCTCCAGCATCGACTTTCCCTTCGGCCACGAGCACACCTTCGAGCAGTTCCTCACCAACCAGAAGAACGTCTTCCCTCTCACCACCGCGCGCGACCTGGCCAAGAGCCGCGAGGTGCGCTTCAACCCCCTGGTGGTGCAGGGCGAGCCCGGCACGGGCAAGACCCACCTGCTGCGCTGCATGGCCAACGAACTCTCCAAACACCTGGACCGCAACACGCTCTTCCTGGGCACCCTGGACGAGCTGGACGCCCTGGCCGCGCAGACCGCCCAGACCGGTCCCGGCCCCCTGCGCCGCTACTTCGCGGGCCTTTCGGCCGTCCTCCTGGACGACCTGCACCGCCTGGACGAATTTCCCCACCTGACCACGCACCTGCTCTCCATGTTCAACGCCCTGCACGCCGGGCAACGGCTCATGGTCTTCAGCACGCTCACGCCCCTGGCCTCCTGCGAGGCCGTGCCCGAAACGCTGCGGGCGCGCCTTCTGAGCGGCATCATGGTCCAGCTCTCCAAGCCGGACCTGGACGTGCGCCTGAGGTTCGTCACCTCCCATTGCCAGCGCAAGAAGATCCCCCTGAACAAGGCGCAGATGCTCACCCTTGCCCAGCGCCACCTGGATTTCCGCACCCTGCACGGCCTGCTCAACAAGTTCCAGGCGTTCCGGGAGCTTCTGAAGAAGGACATCTCCGAGGACATCTTCGAGAACATCCTGGGGCGCGGCCAGGACGAGCGCACGGCGCGCACCACGCCCCAGATCATTCTGGAGCAGGTGGCCAAGCGCTTTCGCGTGGACGTGAAGGCCCTCACCGGGCCGCGGCGCACCAAGGAGATCTCCCAGGCCCGGCAGGTGGCCATGCTCCTGTGCCGCGAGGAGCTTGGCCTCTCCTACCCGGCCCTGGGCAGGCTCTTTGGCGGCAAGGACCACTCCACGGTGCTCTACGCCGTGAACAAAATCAAAGAAATCCAAAAGGATGATAAAGTTATGAAAGAATTGGTGACGGAATTGCGCGAAGCCTGCCGCCAAGGTGGTTCGTAAACCGTCTTTTCCGGAGAGCCTCTCCAGGAACAGCACCGGCCCGTTCGTTGCGCATCCCAACCACCGCCTTAACTCTCCACATGTTTTCAGCGGTTTGCAGACGATAGGAACAAGCGCACCGCCCCTATAATAACTTCAACCTTTTCTAAACTCTTTTGGATTCGTTTCCTTTCCTGAAAGCGTCGTCGGTTCCGGGCATTCCGAAGGGTCGGTTCCTGGTACGGCCCACCCTCTCCCGCGGGACGCCCTTGCGGCACCCTTCCAGTCTGCCCTGGCCGTCGGTTCCACGGGGTTGCATCCTCCGCTTCACAGGCGTCCCCCGGACCTCGCGTCCACACAGGCCGGACTCGCGGCGTCGTGATCCGCCGTACACGCGGACTTTCCCTCACCCTTTGTCCGTGGTGACCACGGGTAGGCGGCGCACGTGGCCACGATGTCCGGGAAGCCGCGCCAGTGCTCGCTCAGAGGGCGCTTGCCATGGGCGTTTTTTTCCGTATAGTCCCGGGGTCCCGGCTGCCGAACACCCATCTTTCCAGCCCCACGCCACACTTCAAGGAGACGACCACATGTTCGTGAAGGTCACCCGGAACGATATCATCGAAGGCCTGCAGAAGTCGGCCAATATCATACCCGCCAAGACCGGAGCCGCCTTTCTGAGGACCATCTGGCTCTCCGCCGAGACAGGCGCGCTGCGCATTCTTTCCACCGACTCCTCCCTGGAGTTCGTGGGCAAATACCGCGCCGAGGTGATCGAGCCCGGCCTGTGCGGCGTGCAGGGCCGCTCCTTCTTCGACCTGGTGCGCAAGCTGCCCCCGGGCGAAATCCAGCTCAAGCTCGACGCCTCGGGCCAGACCCTCGAGGTCACCCAGTCGGGGCGTCGCTACAAGCTGCCCACCAGCGAGAAGAGCTGGTTCCAGCCTTTCGCCGAGTTCCCCCAGGGCGAGCACGTCATGTGGAGCGGCGATTTTCTTCAGGAACTCATCGACCGCGTCTTCTTCTGCGTCTCCGACGAGGACACCATGGAGGCCATGGCCTGCATGTACCTTCGCCCCATGCAGGAGAAGATCGAGGTCTGCGGCCTCAACGGCCACCAGTTCGCCATGGCGGGGTTCCTCAACGACGACGTGCTGGGCCTTCTGCCCCCCGAGGGCGTGCTCATCCAGAAGAAGTACGTGCTGGAGCTCAAGAAGTGGCTCACCACAGACGAGATCGAGCTGGCCATCAGCCAGAAGCGCCTCTTCTTCCGCACCCAGGACCAGCGCGAGTCCTTCAGTTTGCCCCTTTCCTACTACCAGTATCCCGACTACAAAAACTTCGTGGGCAAGCTGGCCACCCCCGGCGTCTCTGAGCTTACGGCCGACAAGTCCGAGCTCTCCGAGGCCCTGGACCGCATCTCCATCTTCAACACCGACTCCAACCGCTGCACCTATTTCCAGCTGGAGCAACCCGGGCAGCTCACGCTCCAGTCCCAGGGCAACGACACCGGCGCGGCCACCGAGTCCATGGAGTCCCAATTCGCGGGCGACCTGAAGAAGATCGCCTTCCCCACCCGCGACCTCCTGGAAATCCTCGGCCATTTCCACTCCGCCAAGGTGCGCTTCACCCTCACCGGCTCGGAAGGCCCCTGCGGCATCACCGGGGAGGACGATTCCGACTACCTGGTGATCATCATGCCCATGAAGATCGTCGAAGAGACGTACTACAGCGAGGAAGCCTCCGCATGACCCAAACGCCCCAGTCCTACACCGCGGACTCCATCACCGTCCTGGAGGGCCTCTCGGCCGTGCGCAAGCGCCCGGCCATGTACATCGGCTCCACGGACATCCGCGGCCTGCACCACCTGGTCTACGAGGTGGTGGACAACTCCATCGACGAAGCCATGGCCGGCTTCTGCGACCGCATCCGGGTGATCATCCACCTGGACAACTCGGTGACCATCTCCGACAACGGGCGCGGCATCCCCGTGGACCTGCACCCCAAGGAGAACCGCCCGGCCGTGGAAGTGGTCATGACCGTGCTCCACGCGGGCGGCAAGTTCGACAACGACGCCTACAAGGTCTCCGGCGGCCTGCACGGCGTGGGCGTCTCCTGCGTGAATGCCCTCTCCGAATATCTGGAAGTGACCATCAAGCGCGACGGCAAGCGCTACCGCCAGCGCTACGAGCGCGGACGCCCCGTCACCGGCGTGGACCAGATCGGCGAGGCCGAAGGCACGGGCACCACGGTTCGTTTCCTTCCCGACGAGGAAATCTTCGAGACCGCCGACTTCAACCACGCCACCCTGGCCAAGCGCTTCGAGGAACTGGCCTACCTGAACTCCGGGCTCACCCTGGAATTCAAGGACGAGCGCTCCCAGGAGGAGACAACCTACCGCTTCGACGGGGGCATCCGTCGCTTCGTGCAGGATCTCAATTCCGGCGAGATGGGCATACACGAGATCGTCTCCGGCTCCGGGCAGATGGACGCCACCATCGTGGAGTTCGCGCTGCAGTACAACGCGGGCTACAAGGAGCAGATGCTCACATTCGTGAACAACATCCGCACCATGGAAGGCGGCACGCACCTGGCCGGGTTCAAGACGGCGCTCACCCGGGCCATCAACACCTACGTCGAGAAATCCGGGCTCATCAAGAAGCTCAAGCAGAAGCTTACCGGCGACGATGTGCGCGAAGGCCTCACGGCCGTGCTCTCCGTGAAGATTCCCCAGCCCCAGTTCGAGGGGCAGACCAAGACCAAGCTCGGCAACTCCGAGGTGGCCGGCCAGGTGGCCAAGGTCTGCGGCGACGTGCTGGGCACCTTCTTCGAGGAGAACCCCAAGGACGCCAAGCTCATCGTGGACAAGTCCGTGGACGCCGCACGCGCCCGCGAGGCCGCGCGCAAGGCCAAGGACCTGGTGCGGCGCAAGGGCGCCCTCTCCGACAACGCCCTGCCCGGCAAGCTGGCCGACTGCCAGTCCAAGAGCCCCGACGACTCGGAACTGTTCATCGTGGAGGGCGATTCGGCAGGCGGCTCGGCCAAGCAGGGGCGCGACCCCAAGTTCCAGGCCATCCTGCCCCTGCGCGGCAAGATCCTCAACGTGGAGAAGACGCGCTTCGACAAGATGCTCGGCAACAAGGAAATCCGCGCCCTGATCACGGCCATGGGGCCGGGCATCGGCGAGGGCGAGGTGGACCTGGCCAAGCTGCGCTACCACAAGATCGTGATCATGACCGACGCCGACGTGGACGGCGCGCACATCCGCACGCTGCTGCTCACGTTCTTCTACCGCCAGTACCAGGAGCTAATCGAGAAGGGCTACCTCTACATCGCCCAGCCGCCCCTATACCGCGTCCACAAGGGCGATTGGGAACGCTTCATCAAGGACGAGAAGGAGCTCTCCGAGTTCCTGCTCTCGCGCGTCACCGAGGACCTCTCCGTTGCCGGTCCCAACGGCAAGTCCTACGACAACGCGCCCTTGCGCGAAATGCTCGTGAAGATCCAGACCCTTCAGTCGCGCTTCGCGGAGGCTCAGAACTACGGCATCCCTGAAACGCTCCTCTGGGTGTTCCTGGACGCCCCGGCACGCATCGCCCCCACCGATTTCGAGGGTGAACCCCTCGAAGCCCTCAGCGCCTACATGGCCTCCCGGGAATACAACCTCCTGGTGGACATTGAGGAGGACGAGGTGGAGCGACGTGCCTACGCCGTGTTCACGAACCGCAACGGCGTGCGCACCCGGCTTGGCCTGGAGTTCTTCGCCTCCCGCGTGCACCGGCAGTGCCGGACCATCCTGGACGAACTGCGCCTGGCCTTTTGCGGGGAGTTCGCCTCCTCGGAGAACCTTGAGCAGGATTCAACTGGGCTGTTCATCTCCACCGACGCCTTCACCGTGCGCCGCAAGGAGACCGAAACCCAGGTGACCGGCTTCTTCGAGCTGCTCAAGGCCGTGCTGGACGAGGCCCACAAGGGCATCAACATCCAGCGCTACAAGGGCCTGGGCGAAATGAACCCCGTGCAGCTCTGGGACACCACCATGAACCCCCAGAACCGCACGTTCCTGCGCGTCTCCATCGACGACGCGGCCGACGCCGACGACATCTTCACCGACCTCATGGGCGACAAGGTGGAGCCCAGGCGCGAATTCATCGAACGCTACGCCCTGAGCGTGCGGGAACTGGACATCTGATGCGGAAATGCGCCTCCGGCGGCCAGAGAGGGTTCCACCCTCTCTGGACTCTCCCCCCAAAGGGACACTGTCCCTTTGGCATCCCCAGTTGGGGACCGTACCCTTGGGGCGCAGGCAGGAACGATTGATTAACCGCGACACCTAAGAAGGGAGTCCAGAGGGCGCAGCCCTTTGGCCGCCGGAGGCTTTCATCCTGCCGGCGCACCCATACACGACGAGGCCAACGTGCTCGACCAGATTTCCATCGAAGAAGAACTCAAGAAGTCCTACCTTGAATATTCCCTCTCCGTCATCGTGGGCCGGGCCATTCCCGACGTGCGCGACGGCCTCAAGCCCGTGCACCGGCGCATTCTCTTCGCCATGCACGAGCTTTCCAACTCGTACAACCGGCCCTACAAGAAGAGCGCGCGCATCGTCGGCGACGTGATCGGTAAATACCACCCGCACGGCGACTCGGCGGTCTACGACGCCCTGGTGCGCATGGCCCAGGACTTCTCCATGCGCGACCCGCTCGTGGACGGCCAGGGCAACTTCGGCTCCATCGACGGCGACGCCGCAGCGGCCATGCGTTACACTGAAGTGCGCATGTCGCGGCTGACGAGCGAGTTTCTGGGCGACATCGACAAGGAAACCGTCGATTTCCGCCCCAACTACGACAACTCCCTCCACGAGCCCTCGGTGCTCCCCACCAAGGTGCCCAACCTGCTGCTCAACGGCAGCGCGGGCATCGCCGTGGGCATGGCCACCAACATTCCGCCCCACAACCTGAGCGAACTCTGCGACGCCCTGCTGCTGATCATCGACTCCCCCGACTGCTCCGTGGACGAGGTGATCCGCCGCGTTCCTGGACCCGACTTCCCCACCGGAGCGGCCATCTACGGCGGACAGGGCCTGCTCGACGCCTACAGGACCGGGCGAGGCTCCATCAAGATCCGCGGCAAGGCCGAGGTGGAGCAGCAGAAGAAAGGCCACGAACTCGTGGTGATCCGCGAGATCCCCTTCGCGCTCAACAAGTCGAGCCTCGTGGAGAAGATCGCCCAGCTTATCGGCGAAAAGAAGATCGACGGCGTCTCCGACCTGCGGGACGAGTCCGACCGCAAGGGCATCCGCATCGTGTTGGAACTCAAGCGCGGCGTCATCCCGGACATCGTCATCAACAGCCTCTACAAGTTCACGCCCCTCGAGACGAGCTTCGGCATCAACATGCTCGTGGTGGCAGGCAACCGTCCGGCGCTGTGCAACCTCAAGCAGGTGCTCGAATACTTCCTGGACCACCGCAAGGAAGTGATCCTGCGTCGCTCCCGCCACGACCTGCGCAAGAGCGAGGAGCGAGCCCACATCCTGGAAGGCCTGCGCATCGCCCTGGACAACATCGACGAGGTGGTGCGCATCATCCGGGCCTCCAAGACGCCCCTTGAAGCGCGCCAGAACCTCATGGATCGCTTCGAGCTCTCCGAGCGCCAGTCCCAGGCCATCCTGGACATGCGCCTGCAGCGCCTCACCAACCTGGAGCGCGAAAAGCTCCTGGAGGAATACGCGGAGCTGCTCAAGCTCATCGAATACCTGCGCTCCATCCTGGAGAACGAGGAAGTGCTGCGGGGCGTCATCCGCGACGAGGTGCGCGAGATCAAAGACAAGTACTCCACCCCCCGGCGCACCGAGATTCTGCCCAGCCTCGAAGGCATCGACATCGAAGACCTCATCCCCGACGAGAACGTGGTCATCACCCTCTCGCGCCGGGGCTACATCAAGCGCACGCCGCTGGACACTTACCAGCAGCAGCGCAGAGGCGGAAAGGGCATCGCTGGCGTGCACACCTCGGCGGAAGACTTCATCCAAAGCTTCTGCACCACCACCAACCATCAGTACCTGCTGCTTTTCACCAACCTGGGCAAGATGCACCAACTGAAGGTCCACCAGGTGCCCGAGGGCTCCCGCACGGCCAAGGGCATGCACATCGCCAACCTGCTGCCCATGGACAAGGAGGAGTTCATCGCCACGGCGCTGACCATCCGCGAGTTCACGCCGGACCGCTACTTCCTCTTCGTCACCCGCAAGGGCATGGTGAAGCGCACCGAGATCGACCTCTACAAGAACGTGCGCACCGGCGGCATCCGCGCCGTGAACCTCAACGACGGCGACGAACTGCTGGACGTGAAGGAAGTGCCCGCCAACGCCGAAATCCTTTTGGCCACCGAGCTTGGCATGGGCATCCGCTTCAGCGTGGGCGACGTGCGCCCCATGGGCCGCTCTGCAGCCGGTGTTAAGGGCATCGCCCTGGACGGCAAGGACCGCGTGGCCTCGGGCGTGGTGTTCGGAGACCCCGAGCGCAACCAGGTGCTCACCGTCTCGGCCAACGGCTTCGGCAAGCGCACGGACGTCGATCTCTACCGTCTGCAGAGCCGCAGCGGCAAGGGCGTGATCAACATGAAGGTCACCCACAAGACCGGCCACGTCATCGGCGCCACCAGCGTGTGCGACACCGACGACATCCTGCTGCTCACTTCGGCCAACAAGATCATCCGCACCTCGGTCGGCTCGGTGCGCAACGTGGGCCGCGCCGCCCAGGGAGTGACCCTGGTGGCCATGGACGACGGCACCCAGGTGATCGGCTTCGACGTGGCGGACGGATCCAACGGAGAAAACGCCTCCGAGAACGCTTCCTGATCGAGAAATCGACCCGACGCCCGTCGGAAACGGCGGAAGCGATCCTGGGCCCGTCTGGCGCGAAAAGCGCCGGGCGGGCCTTTTCAGTTGGATTTGTCGACGCCGCAGCAGGGGCACTGGCCCGATCGGGCCGCCTGGCGCGAGAAGACCACCTTCATGACCAGGATGGAGACCGTGAGCATCAGGCTCACGGCGTTGGCGACGATCACGGAGAACGATGCGATCATCACGCCGTAGACAACCCAAAGGGCGATGCCCGTGCTCATGAGCAGGTACATCCGCAGGGAGATGTCTCGCACGGAGCGCGAACGGAAGGTCCTCACCACCTGGGGCGCGAAGGACGCCGTGGTCAGCGTCCCGGCCGTCACGCCCACTGCTTCGGCCAGCGGAAAATCCATAAACGCTCTCCCTTTGACAGCGGGCCGCCCCTCACGCATGATGGACTCATGTTGCCCGAACACCTCCGTTTCAGCGTGCACAACGGCGAACGGGTCCACCTGGGGATAACCGGAAGCGTGGCCGCCTACAAGGCCGTGGAGTTGCTGCGCATGCTCCAGGAGCTGGAGCTTCAGGTTTCCGTGACCCTCACCGAGGCAGCCGCCCGCTTCGTGACCCCCCTCACGTTCCAGGCACTGGATGCCTCCCCCGTCTACCATGGCATGTGGGACGGCGCGGAGAGCGCCTTCGGCCATCTGGAACCGGCACAGGAAGCCCGCTGCCTCCTTGTGGCCCCGGCCACGGCCAACACCCTGGCCAAGATGGCCCACGGCATCGCGGACGATCTTCTTTCCACCCAGGCCCTCGCCTTTACGGGCCCCGTGGTGGTGGCGCCTGCCATGAACCCCAGGCTCTGGGACGCCCCTGCAACACAGGAAAACCTGGCCACGTTGCGCGGCAGGGGCGTTCGCGTACTGGAACCCTGCTCCGGGCGCATGGCCTGCGGCGAAAAGGGAAAGGGCCGCCTCACGGACCTGAGGGACATTGTGGCCCACTGCCTGAAGGCCCTTACCGTGCAGGACATGGCCGGAACGCAGGTGCTGGTCAGCCTTGGACCCACTCGGGAGTTTTTCGACCCGGCGCGTTATTGGTCCAACCCCTCCACGGGCATCATGGGCGGCGCGCTGGCCATGGCGGCCTGGATGCGCGGCGCGCAGGTGAGCGTGGTGCACGGCCCCGTGGATATCTGGCTGCCCCCGGCAGTCTCGTACACGGCCGTGAACACGGCGCGCGAGATGTTCACCGCCTGTACGGACCTCTGGCCCGCGCAGGACGTGGGCATCATGACGGCCGCCGTCTCGGACTTTTCACCCGTTCCCCACGGCCCGGAGAAGTTCAAGAAGCGCAGCCTGAACTCCGGGGAGTTCACCGTGCCTTTCGCCGTGAATCCCGACATTCTGCGCACCCTGGGGCACACCAAGACGACCGGACAGAAACTCATTGGCTTCTGCGCCGAAACCCGCGATCTCGCGGGTTACGCGGCCTTCAAGCTCAAGGAGAAGCGCTGCGACCTCATGGTGGCCAACTCCATCGCGTCGCCAGGCAGCGGCTTCGGTTCGCCCACCAACGCGGTCACGGTCCTGGACGCACACAACCGCCTCGAGGAATGGCCGGTGCTGCCCAAAGCCGAGGTGGCCTGGCGGCTGCTCGAATGGCTTGTGCACATTCTGCGATGAACGAGTCCCTCCACGTCCTGCGTTTGGCAGGTATCCGGCACATTCTGGACGGTCCTTCCGGCTCCCCTGAACCTGTCCACGCCCCGGAACATGCCGGTGCCCCGGACGATCCTCATGGCACGGCTGGAGCCGCCCTCGTCCGGCCCCCGTCGGTTTCGAAGCACTCCGGTTTCGCTTCGGGGATGTCCTCGGCAACGCTCCTGGAAACGCCCCCCTGGCCGGCCATCCTGGCCAAGGTCCCTGCCTCGGCGCGCTGCGTTTTCACCTACGCCGACCTGGGGCAGGACCTTACCGGTTCGCCCAGCCGTGAGCGTGGTCAACTCTGGCGTCGGCTCATCGGGCTTTTGGGCATGCCCCCCGGATCCGTGGCCTTCCTGCCATACAGACTGCCGGGAAGTGACGATCCGCGCACGGCGCAAACCGCGTTCACGCATGCCCTGCGCAGAATCGCCCCCGCCAGCGTGCTCGCCTTTACGAGCAGCGACTCTGGGCTCCTGCAAGAACTTCTTAGCAGGGCAGGGCAGGGCGACAGCCGTTCCATGCGCCTCTTCACGGCGCCAGACCCGCATGTGCTGCTCACCAGCTCCGATGATTCCCTGCTCTCCAATGTCCCCCCCTCGGCGAAACTTCTCCGGTTCCAGGAATGAGCCCGCTTGACAAACGCGAGCGTAGCCCAGTAGGCCCTACGGCAATCCGCAACCACATCATCCATCACTTCCTTCACCTGAGGAATTCATGAAATTTCTCGTCACCGGTGCAGCTGGCTTCATCGGTTACCATCTGGCACGACGGCTCCTTGATTTGGGCCACACAGTCGTAGGATTGGACAATCTCAACGACTACTACTCCGTGGCCCTGAAAAAAGACCGCCTGAAAATGCTTCAGGACTACGACCATTTCACGTTCATGAAGCTGGACCTTGTGGACAAAGACGCTCTCTTCACGCTCTTTTCCACGAACCACTTCACCCACGTGATCAACATGGCCGCCCAGGCCGGTGTTCGCTACAGCCTGGAGAATCCATCGGCCTACATCCAGTCCAACATCGTCGGTTTCGCCAACCTTCTGGAAGCCTGCCGCCACAACAAAGTGCAGCACCTGGTGTATGCATCGTCCAGTTCGGTGTACGGTTTGAACACGGACATGCCCTTCTCCGTGCAATCCAATGTGGACCATCCCATCAGCCTCTATGCCGCTTCCAAGAAATCCAACGAGTTGATGGCCCACACCTATTCCTACCTTTACGGACTGCCGTGCACGGGGCTTCGGTTCTTCACGGTCTATGGCCCCTGGGGCAGGCCGGATATGGCCATGTTTTTGTTCACAAAATCGATCCTTGAGGATCAGCCGATCCAGGTCTTCAACCACGGTCGCATGAAACGTGATTTCACCTTCATCGACGACATCGTGGAAGGCGTTGTGCGCACCACGCTGCGTCAACCCGAGGCAGACCCCGATTGGGACGGCGATCGCCCGTCCCCTGCATCGAGCGTCTGCCCCTACCGGCTCTACAACATCGGCAACAACACCTGCGTGGAACTGCTTGTCTACATTGAAGCCATCGAAAAGGCGCTGGGCAAGAAAGCGCGTATGAATTTTCTTCCTTTGCAGCCTGGAGATGTTCCTGCAACGTACGCCAATGTTGACGACTTGATGCGCGATGTCGGTTTCAAGCCGTCCACTCCGGTGGAAAAGGGTGTTGAGGCCTTTGTTTCTTGGTATAAGGACTATTACAACGTTTGACGAACTTGACAGCATCACGGCCCTTCCTTAGGAAGACCGTGAAGGTTCAAGCACTTTCAACATCAATAGGTAGACGGGGATGGATTTCCGCCAACTGAAAAGTTCTCTCGAGCAGACTTTCCAAAAGATTCTGGACAAGGTGCAGGACGGTCAACTTCCCAACGAGCAGGACGTGGCGCATTTTGCCCGCTTGACCACCCAGCTTCACGTTCAAGCGGACGAAGACTGGGCTGGTGAAGCTGAAGACTTTTCCCACCTGGCGAACCAGCTTCTCCAGACTGTCAAGAAAGGGAAACGCGAGGATGCCATCCGTCTGGTCGATTCGCTCCAGGATGCGCAGGATTTCTGCCATCGCACATACAAATCCTAGACTGTTTCACGTGAAACAGTCTGGTCCGTGGGGGCTCCAATGGCCAGATGTATCGTGATCGCCAACCAGAAAGGCGGCGTGGGCAAGACCACAACGGCCGTCAATCTGGCAGCTGCCCTTGCGGTGATGGAGAAAAAGACTCTCCTGGTGGATTGCGATCCTCAGGCCAATGCCTCCAGCGGGGTGGGCATCTACCCCGAACAGGTGCGCGAGAACCTCTATTCCGTGCTCTACGAGCCTGACAAGGCCCGGGAAGCGGTCTACGAGACCACGCTGCCATATCTCTACGTGCTGCCGGCCACGTCCGACCTGGTGGCCGCCGATATCGAGCTTGTCGACAAGCAGAATCGTGAGAATTTCCTGAAGAGCCTTCTCGCAACCTTGGATGAAGACTTCGATTTCATCCTCCTGGACTGTCCCCCCTCGCTGGGGCTGGTCACTCTCAACGCCCTTTGCGCCGCTTCGGAACTCCTGGTGCCGCTGCAGTGCGAATACTACGCCCTGGAGGGCGTGGCCCAGCTCCTGCGCACCTTCGAGTTGGTGCGCAAGCGCTTCAACACCGGGCTCAACCTCCTGGGCGTGGTGATGACCATGTACGACGGTCGCAATCGCCTGAACCGCCATGTGAAGCGCGAAATCCGCAAATGTTTCCCCAAGCACCACTTCGAGACCGTGGTGCCGCGCAACGTGCGCGTCTCCGAGGCTCCCAGCCATGGCATGTCCGTCATCACCTACGACGTGAAGTCCAAGGGCGCTGAAGCCTACCTGAGCCTGGCCAGGGAAGTGGTCTGCCGGACGGCGGGCTAATACGATTCCTGGCACGGATTTCCGGGGCCTACGCCCCATGCCCCTTTTGATCAAGACGCTTTGCGGTCTGCACCGCGCCATCGCGCCCCCTGCGAACGGATGCCTGGAGCTCTGCCGCCCCATGTGGAGGCACGCGACTGGATTACCGAGGTTATGCTGGAAGCAGCCAGGGGGAGTAAAGCCCCAGGGGCTGCGGAAGTAATCGGCTTCGCGGCTTTATCGGCAGCCTCGCGCGAAGCGCAGCCTGGAGCAGGACGGCTTTGCCGCCCGTAAGCGGCACCCACTAACCCCGTTTCGGGTTTTGTCATCAAGCTGAGGGGCCGTGAGGCCCCTGATGTGCTTGGAATGGACGCTTTGGGGGTCTGTGGCCCGTCTGGTCGGGCAGGGGAGGGAAGCGCCTGTCGGGATGTCCCGGTTTGGCGCTCGGAGGGATCGAAGAAGGCGAGAGCGAACTGGCCCTGACGGTCATTTCGCCACGAAGGGCCTGCACTCCACGTCCACGTGTTTCTTGAAGTGTCGCTTGAGGATGCGGGCGCGGCAGTCCTGGCATTCAAAGTTCACCAGGCCACCCAGTGTGGCGGACTTCAAGCGGAACTTGCGAGGTTCGTCGGCCTTCCAGTCGCCGGTGCTGCTGCCGCAGTTCTCGCAGGCCACATCGGTGGGCATGGGGTACTGGAAATCCCAGTACTGGGCCAGAAGTTCCCAGTCCTTCATGGGTTCGGGGGCAGGCAGGGGGGCCGAGGCGGGGTCCAGCTGTGCGAGCAGGTCGTCGATGACCGGCGAAAGGCGGTTCTCGCCCTTCATCCACAGTTCGGGGCTCAGGAGCACGCCAACAAGGTTGCGGTTCTCGTCGAAAAGGGGCTGGAAATGCTTGGGGGCGGGCACAGTGTCCTCCTGATGGTGGTGATTCCGTTTGCGTTAAGCGTTGGCTTGAGGGTAAGGAGTTCCCAAGTGAAGTCAAGTTTCGCGCCGTGTTGGCGGGAGGTGTGTTGATGGCCAAGGCAATGGGACTCGGCAGGGGGTTGGACGTGCTCCTCAAGGGCATGGCTGTGGATCGGGAGCATCCCGAGGTGATGCTCGTCAAGCTGGAGGACATCCGTCCTAACCCGCGCCAGCCCCGCTTCGAATTCGACGAGGAATCCCTGCAGGACCTGGCCAGCTCCATTCGTGAGCAGGGCGTGCTCCAGCCCGTGCTCATCCGTCCCGCTCAGTCCGGGGCGCACGGCTACGAGCTGGTGGCAGGCGAGCGCAGGCTGCGGGCCAGCAAGCTGGCTGGCAAGGAGACCATCCCGGCGCTCCTGCGCGAGGTCACCGACGAACAGAGCCTCGCCCTTGCGCTCATTGAAAACCTTCAGCGCGAGAACCTGAACGCCCTGGAAGAGGCAAAGGGCCTGGACCAGCTGCTCAATTCCTTCGAGCTGAGCCAGGAGGCCCTGGCCCAGAAGGTGGGTAAAAGCCGCTCGGCCGTGGCCAACAGCCTGCGTCTGCTCCAGTTGCCCCTGCCCATCCAGGAGAGCCTTTCCAAGGACGGCATCACAGCCGGGCACGCCAGGGCCCTGCTGGCCATCACGGACGAAGCGCTGCGCGAACAGCTCTGGCGGCGCGTGCTGGACCGGGGGCTCTCGGTGCGCGAAACCGAGGACCAGGCCGGGTACTGGCGCGTTCACGAAGCACTGCCGGAGGATTCCGGGGCGCCGGCCAAGCCAAAGGCCGAACGCCGCCAACGCACCAGGACTCCAGCCGGACTCGCGGAACTGGGCGGCGCCCTGCGTGACCG
The DNA here is from genome assembly GCF_013019105.1 of Fundidesulfovibrio magnetotacticus. Classification (NCBI taxonomy): domain Bacteria; kingdom Pseudomonadati; phylum Thermodesulfobacteriota; class Desulfovibrionia; order Desulfovibrionales; family Desulfovibrionaceae; genus Fundidesulfovibrio; species Fundidesulfovibrio magnetotacticus. Next base: position 69,957 of record NZ_BLTE01000016.1, on the reverse strand, counting down.
CTTCCGGGTGAACGTGAAGGTGGGCGGCGACGAGGCCAAGGGGCGCATAACCTTCTCCTACAACAGCGCCGAGGAGCTCAAGGCCCTTCTGGACGCCTGGGGAGTGGATGACGCCCGCTGAGCCGCTTTCATCCGCCGGGCTGGCCGCCCTGGCGGGCAGGCTGCGCGGCGCGCGCGTGCTGGTGGTGGGCGACGTGATGCTCGACCACTATCTCGTTGGCGACGCCGCGCGCATCAGCCCTGAAGCGCCCGTCCCCGTAGTGCGCGTGGCCCGCGAGCGCCGCGCACTGGGCGGCGCGGGCAACGTGGCGCGCAACCTTTCGGCCCTGGACGCCTCGGTGACGCTCTTGGGCGTGACCGGCGAGGACGACCCGGGCCGCGCCGTGCACGAACTCATGGCCCGGGAATCCCTGCCTGGGTTCATGATCGTTGAGAAAGGCCGTCTGACCACCATCAAAACGCGCATCCTCGCGGGGGGGCAGCAGATGCTGCGCGTTGACCGCGAGGAAACCGGCGAGCTCAGGCCCGCGACCAGGGCCGGACTGGTGGAGGCCCTTCGGAACGAGTGCGCCCTTCACGACGTGGTGATCGTCTCCGACTACGGCAAAGGCGTGGTCTGCCGCGAGATCATGGAAGCTCTGGCCCAGGCGCGCGCGGAAAGGGCAGGGGGCCTGCGCGTGCTGGTGGACCCCAAGGTGGTCAACGCCGGGCTCTACACGGGCGTGGACCTGCTCACGCCCAACGCCAAGGAGGCCGGGGAGCTGGGCGGCGTGGACGCCGCCGGGCGCGAGGGCGTCATCCGGGCCGGTCTGGCCATTTTTCGCCGACTGCGCTGCCGCCAACTGTGCATCACGCTGGGCGCGCAGGGCATGGCGGTGTTCGAGGCCCCGGGCAAGGTGCTCCACGTGCCCACGGTGGCCCGCACGGTGTTCGATGTGACCGGCGCGGGCGATACGGTCATCGCGGTGCTGGCCATGGCCCTGGGCTCGGGGATAGGGTTGGCGCAGGCCTCGTTGCTGGCCAACTGTGCCGCGGGCGTGGTGGTGGCGCAGGTGGGCGCGGCGGTGACGAACCTGGAGGAGCTGGGCCGCGCGCTGGCCGGTACGCCTCCCCCGGTCCTGGAACAGTGGCTGGATCTAGACTGAGAGGTGCTCCGGGATGTCCAACGAGAAATCAACCGCCTGGGAAGCCCACGGCGACGAGCGCACGGCCAGGGCGCGCATCGTCGGGGACATAGATTTCACCAATTCCCAGGAAGTGCGCGACTGGCTCAGGGATTTCTGCGGCAAAACCCAGGGCGAGCTGCTTCTCGACCTCAAAGACCTTGCCTATGTGGACAGCTCGGGACTGGCAGTGCTCATCGAAACGCGAAAGTTACTGAAATCGAAGCAGCGGACCATCCGCATCGAATCCGTTTCGCCCCAGGTCCAGAAGCTCTTCTCCCTCACCCAGATCGGGGATCTGTTCGGCATCTGAGGACCCGTGGGACAAGAGCGCGATCAATTCTTCTGGCTGGTCAACCGTCTCCTGGAGTGCCTGCGCAGCCCTTTCTCCACAAAGAAATACATGCGCTGGCAGAACTGGCGTCATTTCGCGTGGGTGGGGGCCGATTCACTGCCCATCGTCACGCTGATCGCCGCCTGCACCGGCATCATTCTGGCGCTCCAGGCCGCCGCGCAACTGGAAAAGGTGGGTGCTCTCTCCTACGTGGCCAACCTCGTTGGCGTGACCATCGTGGCGGAACTCGGCCCGCTGCTCACGGCGCTCATCCTCTCTGGGCGCGCGGGTGCGGCCTTCACGGCCGAAATCGCCACCATGAAGATTTCCGAGGAGATCGACGCCCTTGAAGTGATGGGCCTGGACAGCGTGCGCTACCTCGTGTGGCCCAAGTGCCTGGCCATGGCGCTCATGGCCCCGCTGCTCACGGTCTGGGCGGATTTCGCGGGCGTGCTCTCGGGCGGGGTGTTTTCCGTCACCGTGCTCGGCCTCTCGGCCAAGGGTTACTACGACCAGACGTCGAATTTCCTCAGCCTGCGCCTGCTCTTCTCGGGCCTGGTGAAGAGCGTGGCCTTCGGGCTGACCATTACGCTCATCAGCTGCTGGCAGGGATTTCTGGCACGCGAAGGGGCCCTGGACGTGGGCAACCGCACGACGCGCTCGGTGGTGCAATCCATCTTGATGATCGTGCTGCTGGACCTCTTTTTCACGGCCCTTACCTACATCTCCCGCTGACATGGACACCGACTGGACCACCACCCACGCAGCCCCGGACATCGTCCTGGACGCCATCCGCGTGGGTTACCAGGAGCGGGAGATCCTCAAGGGCATCTCGGCCGTGCTGCCCCGGGGGCGCATTTCCGTGATCCTCGGAGGGTCCGGCGGGGGGAAATCCACGCTGCTCAAGGCGATTCTCGGCCTTCTGCCGCCCACCAGCGGGCGCGTGCTCCTGGGCGGCTACGACCTCTACGCCCTTCAGGCGGACCAGCTGCGCGAAATCCGCAAACGGCTGGGCGTGCTCTTCCAGGACGGCGCGCTCCTGGGCTCGCTGCCCCTGGGCGAGAACATCGCCTTGCCCATCCGCGAACACACCAACCTCGATGAAGACCTCATCGAGACCATGGTGCGCATGAAGCTCTCCCTGGTGGGCTTGGACGCCTTCATGGATTTCTTCCCCAACCAGCTCTCGGGCGGCATGCGCAAGCGCGCGGGGCTGGCGCGCGCCCTGGCGCTGGACCCGAAGGTCCTCCTGTGCGACGAACCAACCTCCGGGCTGGACCCCATCACGGCGGCAGACCTGGACAGGCTCATCCTGGACCTCAAGGAAGCCTTCGGCATGACCATCGTGGTGGTTTCCCACGACCTGGAGAGCGTGTACACCATTGCGGACCACGTGGTGGTGCTCAACAAGGGCGCCATGGTCTTCCAAGGCGACCCCGCGCACCTGCGCCAAAGCGAGGACCCCTTCCTGGTGCAGTTCCTCAATCGCCTGCCCAACCGGGAGCGGCACAGGCCGCAGGCCGTGGGATAGGCGCAACGTCTACAAGCGAGCAGCCGGTGTTCACGAAAAACGCGAAATCCAAGGACACGCTCAAGGCCAGCCTGGCCATCGCGGCCTGCCTGGCCGTGCTGGGCACGTTCGTGGTCATCCTGGGCGGCTACCGCTTCTGGGAGCGCCAGGAGCTCTATTCGGCGCTCTTCCGCAGCGTGAAGGACCTCTCGGCGGGCCGTCCGGTCAAATACGGCGGCCTGGACGTGGGCCGCGTGCTCTCCGTGGGCGTGGACCAGGACGACGCCCGCCTCATCCGGGTGACGTTGGGGCTCGCGCCGGACGCGCCCATCCGGCAGGGCGTGGTGGCGCGCATCGCCCAGAAAGGATTGGTGGGCGATTACTACGTCTTCCTGGAGCCAGTGGGCGAACTGGGAGCCCGGCTGCCCCAAGGGTCAACGATCCCCACGGTGGAGTCCGTGGACATGACCCAGTTGGCCAACCTGGCGGGAGAGTTGATCGCCGACCTGCGTCCGCGCCTGGACCGCATCGCTGGTAGCCTGGAAACCATCTTCGGAGGCGAAAACGCGGCGCGCATCTCGGAATTGCTCTCGAAAAGCCCCGCGCTCATCGACGAACTGAACGGTACCGTGAAACAAATTCGCAAAGATTTCCAGCAGTTGACTGCTGGCGGCAAAACAGCGGCGGAAAATGTCTCACGCTTGGCAGGCTCGTTGGAGCAGGCCGTCAACAGCCTGAAGACGGAGTTGGAAAAGACCCTCGCCGACATCCGAATCGAGGTGAAGAGCGTGGGAGATACGGCGGGGACACTGAACAAGGCCGTACGGCACGACCAGGAGCGCCTGGAAGACATCCTTGCCAATGTGGACCGCATCAGCGAAGACTTGAAACAGCTTTCCTCCCGGCTGCGCGAGCGGCCCTGGGAGCTTATCCAGAGACCCACGGAGCGCAAGCCATGAAGTGGATGTCGGCGATGCTTTGCCTCCTCCTGCTGTCCGGCTGTCTGGGCAAGCCGGGGCCATCGGAGGAATACCTGCGCCTGGGCCAGGCCGGACCTTGCCAGGACGCCCAGCCCGGCGAACGCCACGGCGTCGCCCTGCGCAAGCTGCGCGTGGTGGAGGCTCTGGACCGCCAGTCCGTGCAGCTGTCCGAGGGGCGCATCCTGCTCCCCAGTCAGCGCTATTACTGGGAGTCCGCGCCCGGGCGTATGGCCGAATCCGCCGTGGCCGCGGCGCTCGAATGCTCAAAGAGCCTGACCCCCGTGTGGCCCGTGCGCTACGACAGCGCCTACGCCATGGGTGTCACGGGCGTGGTGGAGCGCTTCGAGGTGCAAACCCGCGAGATGGCCTTCGTGGCGCAGGCGGTCTTCCAGGCCTGGGATGCATCGGGCGGGCGGCTGCTGGGCTCACGCTCGGTATTCGTCTCGGTGCCACTGGGCTCGCTGGACGCCCAGGCCATAGCCACGGCTGGAGCGCAGGGCCTGGAACGCCTCGGCGCTGAAGTGCGCGCCTGGCTGGAAGGGCTTCCTCCCCAAGGCAAGGGCAAATGATCGGGGCCATCGCCGCCGTGGCCGAGGAGCGCATCCGTCAGGCCATGGAACGCGGGGAGTTCGAGGATCTCCCCGGCCGAGGCATGCCCCTCGACGTAGACGACGCGGCCCACGTGCCGCCCGAGTTGCGCATGGCCTGGAGGCTTTTGAAGAACGGCGGCTATCTGGAGGAGGAGGCGTCCCGAGACCCGGACCGCTGCGCCAGCCTGGACGGCCTGATGGGCTCAAACGGCGCGGAACGCGCCACCCTGCGACAGATGCTCAAGCTCCAGGTGGTGGAGGCTCGCTGCCGCGATGCGGGACGCCCCTTGCGCCTGGAGGCTGCCGAAGGGTACCACGGGCGCGTGGTGGAACGCGTGAGCGTGCGCTGCATAGAGGAGAAGCCATGAGCGACGGGAAGCAAACCGGGCCTGCGTGCGTCTGCGAGTCACACTGCGAGCGTTTCGACTACGTGCGGCGCGGCCCGGACGGGGAGTACATCATCCCCCGGGACAAGATCGACCACTTCGTGCACACCTACCTGGAACTCCTGGACTCCGCGGAGCACATGGAGCGGCTGAAGCTGTATCGCGGGAGCGCCGCGCGTGACGCCGGGAGCGATTAGACCCTTGCGAGCCTTCCCGGCCCTGCTCCTCCTGCTGGCCCTCTTTTCCGGCCCCACGTTGGCCCAGGACTGCGACAAGGCCAGCAGCGTGCCCGACATGACCGAATGCGCCAGACTGCGCCTGAGGGCCGCCGAGCGCGAACTGGGAGCGGTGTACGGCGATCTGCTCGACAGCGAGGACAAGGATCTCGCCCAGGCCGTGCGCGCCGCCCAGGAGGCCTGGATGCGCTGGCGCGAGGCCGAGGGAAAGCTCGCGGCGTCGGGCGTGACGGACCCTGGCGTGGCCCAGCTGGAACGCACCCGTCAGGAGGCGCGCATGACCGAAGAGCGCCTCATGGACCTCAAGGCGCTGCGAGGACGATGAGCTGACGGATCTGATGTCTGACTGAATGGCGATTCGTATTACGATTTCTCCCACGCCCCGCCCCAGAAGAACTCCCGCAGACCGGCGTCGAAGGCCGTGCCGGACTTGTCGCGCCGCCTGAATCCCAGGGATTCCAGGTGGGCGGCCTGCTGTTCGTTTTCCTGAAGCGTCAGGGTGCAGGTGATGTAGGCGAGGAGCCCGCCGGGTTTGAGCAGCCGTGCCGCGTTGCCGACGATGCGCCGTTGCAGGGCGACCATGCGGCCGATGTCCGCGAAGGTGCGCTTCCATTTGGCGTCTGGCCTGCGCGAAAGCACGCCCAGCCCTGTGCAGGGGGCGTCCACCAGGATCACGGCTGGCGAGGCTTTCAGGGGCGGCCGCGTCGCATCGGCGAAGAAGAGGGCGGGGCACTCCAGGCCAAGACGCCAAGCGTCCTGGCGATGGCCGCGCAGGCGCGGGGCGCTCACGTCCGAGGCCCAGAGGGGGCGCACGCCGCTCTCCGCCAGGGCAAGGGACTTGCCGCCGCGCCCGGCGCAGGCGTCCCAGACGGGGCCCGGCCAGCGCTCGAATCCGAGTCTCTGGAGCATGTCCCCGGCTGCGAAGGACTGGCGGGAGGCCAGGCCGTCGCGGCAGGCGTCTTCCAGGCCGGGGGGCACGGAGTGGGGCTCGAAGGCGATCCAGGGGAAGGCCGCGCGCGCGGGGGCGGAGCGGGTCAGCTCGTTGAAGAGCGTCTGGGCGTCCGGCCGGGCCCGGTTCAGCCGAAAACCGGCCAGCGGCGAGGCCGTCTGGGACTCCAGGAGGTGCTGCGCCGTGTCCGGGTACTGGTCCAGCCAGATTTTGACGATCCAGGCGGGCATGGAATGCCAGACGCTCAGGAATTCAAGGCGGTTCTGAGCGCCGTGGCGGTAGAACTCGGGGTTGGACGCGTCGCGCCCGAGGGCCTGGATGCGGCGCAGCACGGCGTTGGCCAGCCTCGCGGGGCCTTCGCCGCAGCGGGCGCGCACGGCATCCACCGTCCACGAGAGCGTGGCGTGGGGCGGCACCTGGTCCAGGTGCACCAGTTCGTAGGCGCCCAGTGAGAGCAGGCGCAAAGCCATGGGCGGCGTGCCATCGGGCCGCGAAAGCTGTCGGCGCACCAGGTGGTCCATGCGGCCCTTCAGGCGCAACCAGCCGTAGACCAGCTCCGTGGCCAGGCCCCGGTCGCGCGGGTCCTCCAGGGGGCGCAGGGCGCGGTCCAGGGCCGCCTGGACGTCCAGGGCCGCGCGCTGGTCCAGCGGAAGGGTGTCGTCCAGCGCGGCCAGGGCGGCCGCGCGGGCGGGAGGCAGGGAGCGCGGACCGCCCATGCGGGCCGATCCGGCGGCGGGGCGCCCGGTCTCGGGCAACTGGCCAGGAGTGCCGGGCCGGGCCGCGCCTTGGGGCTGGGGCCTGCCTGAGGATTCGGGGGAAACGCCTTCACGGCGCGCAGAAGCGTTCACACGGGAGGAACCGGAGCCTCCCGCAGCGGATCGGCCGCCGTCGCCGTCGCGCTCCCACCTGCCGCCAGGACGGCCGGGGCCGTATCCCTTGCTCACGGAATCGTGGCCGCCAGGGCCTTTGCCGCCGTGGTCCTTCGTGCCTGCGCCAGTGCCGCCTGGGCCTCTCCTGCCCGAGCCGAAGCCACCCGATCCCTTGCCGCCGGGCCTTCCGCCGCCAGAGCCGGCGTTGCCGGAATCTCGCGCGCTCATTCGGGCAGGTCCATGGTGGGCGTAAGGCGGGGCAGGATCACCACAGGCTTGCGCTCCGCCTGGAGGAAGTGGCGCAGGGCCTGTTCCAGGCGCTCCAGGGGCACCACCGTGTCCAGGCAGGGGCCTTTGGGGCGCTCGTTGAGCACGCCGAAGACGGGCAGGGGGTAGGTGTCCTGGATGCCGCTGGCGAGGTCGCGCTCGCAGGCCACGGCCAGGATGAGCCGTGGGCGCTTCTGCACCACGATGCGCCGGGCGATGGTGCCCCCCGTTGCGATGGCCATGTGCACGCCGTAGGCCTCCGTGAGGGCCAGGAGCCCGGCCACGGGGCAGAGTCCGCAGCGTTTGCAGTTGAAGATGTCGTAGGTGAGGCGCACGCCGCAGGTGCTCGATTGCAGGCAGTGCGGCAGAAGCAGAAGGATCTCGTGGGGCTTGTAGTGTTTGCCTTCGCCCAAAACCAGCTCGTTGTTCACCTTGATGAAGGAGTTCCGCACGCGTTCCTTGGAGATGCCGAAGAGCCGCGCCAGGATGATCATCAGAGGCAGGAAGAGCTTGATGGTCACGCCGCGCAGGCGCTTGGTAAGGGGCAGCGTGCGCCCGGCCGCCACGGAGAGGGCCAGGCCCAGGCTCGCCCAGCCCACCAGAACGATGGCCAGGGCAACCACGCCTCCCCAGACCGCGCTGGCCCAGGGGTGGATGGTGTCCAACCCGATGGTGGGCACGATCCACAAAAGGGCCAGCACCGTGGTGACGGCCAGGGACGTGGCGGCGATGAGCCCGATGAACAGGCGCTTGCGGGACGATTCGACGATTTCCATTGGGGAAAACATAACCTCTTTGCCGAATGAATCAAGGCGGCCGCGCAAGGGGCGCGGTGCGGAGCTTCCGGGCTCAGGAGAGCAGGTCGTCGGGCGGGGGGCAGCTCAAGGGCAGCGTCGGGTCGATGCGGTTGAGGTAGCCGCAGGCAAAGGCCGCTGCGTCCATGCGTTTTTTCCCTGCGGGCGTCAATTGAGAAACGTGATAGACGCCATCGAAGCAAGCGATGGAAAGCCCCTCTCCTGAAAGCCCCAGGATGCGTCCTGGAGGGCTTCCCTGGGTGTCACCTTGCGAGAAGGCCCCAGGATGCGCCTGGAGGCGAATACAGCGATTTTCACCGGGAATGTCGATGTGGAAGTAGGCCCCGGGCTTCGGGGACATGGCACGGATGCGGTCGTGCACTTCGCGCACCGGGCGGTCCCAGCGGATGAGGGTGTCGTCCTTGGAGAGCTTGGCGGCGTGGGTGGCCAAAGCGTCGTCCTGGGGCTCGGGCGCGACGGGGCCGTTTTCAAGCAGTTTCAGGGCCTCCACGGCGAGTTCCGCGCCCATGCGGGCCAGACGGTCGTGCAGGCTGCCGCCGGTGTCCTCAAGAGTGATGGGCGTGGCGCGCTTGAGGAGCATGGGGCCGGTGTCGAGCCCGCGCTCCATGCGCATGATGGTGATGCCGGTTTCGGCGTCGCCCGCCAGGATGGAGCGTTGGATGGGAGCGGCCCCCCGGTGGCGGGGCAGCAGGGAGGCGTGCACGTTCCAGGGACCGAGGCGGGGGATGTCCAGCACATTCTGGGGCAGGATGAGCCCGTAGGCGGCCACCAGGAGGACGTCCGGCGCGAAAGCGGCCAGTTCGTCCACGGCAGCCTGCTCCTTGAAGTTGAGCGGCTGCATGACCGGCAGGCCGCGCTCCAACGCGAGTTGCTTCACGGGCGAAGGCAGGCACTTGTGGCCGCGGCCGCAAGGGCGGTCGGGCTGGGTGTACACGGCCTTGACGCGGGCCGCGCCGGAGTCGAGCACAGCCTGGAGCACCTCGGCCGCGAAGGCCGGGGTTCCCATGAAGACGGCGCTCAGGCCTGTTTGCCGCTCTTCTGCCACTTCTTGATCTTCCCGTCGTAGAGCGCGCGCTTCAGGCGGCTGATGTGGTCGATGAAGAGCACGCCGTCCAGGTGGTCGATTTCGTGCTGCAGGCAGACGGCCAGGATGCCGTCGGCGTCGACCTCCACTTCGTTGCCGTCCAGGTCCTTGGCTTTGACCTTCACCTTCTCGGCGCGGGTGACCTTGGCCCGGAAGTTCACCACGGAGAGGCAGCCCTCCTCGTCGGTGACCTGGCCTTCCTTGGAGACGATCACGGGGTTCACGAAGAATTTCAAGTCGGTGCGTTCGTCCGGGCCGGAAACATCCACGGCGATGAGGCGGCAGCACTCGCCCACCTGGGGCGCGGCCAGGCCTATGCCGCGCTTGGCGTACATGGCCTCGGCCATCTCCTCGGCCAGTTTGCGCAGCTCGGGGGTGATCTCTGTGATCTCCTTCGCGCGCTGGGCGAGGACGGGGTGGGGGTATTTGAGGATTTCGCGCGGCATGGGCCTAGTCTTCCTTGGTTTCCTTGGCCGACTCGCGCAGCTTCACGCCCAGTTCCCGCAGTTGCTTGGCCGCCACGACGCCGGGGGCCTCGGTCATGAGGCAGGTGGCCTTCTGGGTCTTGGGGAAGGCGATGACGTCGCGTATGGACTTGGCCCCGGACATGAGCATCACCAGGCGGTCCAGGCCGAAGGCGATGCCGCCGTGCGGGGGCGCGCCGTAGCGCAGGGCGCCCAGCAGGAAGCCGAACTTTTCCTCGGCCTCTTCGGCCCCGATGCCCAAGGCCTCGAACATGGCGGTCTGGCGGTCGAGGGTGTGGCTGCGGATGGAGCCGCCGCCGATCTCGTTGCCGTTGAGCACCAGGTCGTAGGCGCGGGCCAGGGCGTTGGCCGGGTCGGTCTTGAGCAGTTCCAGATGGCCGTCCTGGGGCGAGGTGAAGGGGTGGTGTTTGGCCACGTAGCGCTTCGCCTCGGGGTCGTGCTCCAGGAGCGGAAAGTCGGTGACCCAGAGGGGGCTGAAGACGCTCTCGTCGATGAGGCCCAGGCGCTCGCCCAGCTCTACGCGCAGCCAGCCCAGGGCGGTGTTCACCATGTCGGCCCCGCCGGCCTGGAAGAAGACGATGTCGCCCACTTCGAGGCCCAGGCGCTGGGCCAGGGCGTTCTTTTCGTCTTCGGAGAAGAACTTGGCGATGGGAGACTGCCATTCGTTCTCGCGGATCTTGATCCAGGCCAGGCCTTGCGCGCCGTAGATCTTCACGAACTCGGTGAGCTCGTCGATCTCCTTGCGGGTCATGGACTCGCCGCCGGGCACGCGCAGGCCCTTGACCAGCTCGGCCTTGGCGAACACGCGCAGCTCGCAGCCGCGCACGATGTCGGACACGTCGCACAGCTTGAGGCCGAAGCGCAGGTCGGGCTTGTCCAGGCCGTAGTCGCGGATGGCCTCGGCGTAGGGCATGCGCGGGAAGGGGTCGGGCAGCTCCCGGTTCAGGCACTCGCGGAAGAGGGTGCGCACCATGCCTTCGGCCATGTCCATCACCTGGGCCTCGTCCACGAAGCTCATTTCGATGTCGATCTGGGTGAATTCGGGCTGGCGGTCGGCGCGCAGGTCCTCGTCGCGGAAGCATTTGACGATCTGGAAGTAGCGCTCCATGCCCGCCACCATGAGCAGCTGCTTGAAGAGCTGCGGCGACTGGGGCAGGGCGAAGAAGCGGCCCTGGTTCACGCGGCTGGGCACCAGGAAGTCTCGCGCGCCCTCGGGCGTGGAGAGCGTGAGCATGGGCGTCTCGATCTCCAGGAAGTCGAGTGATTCGAGATAACGGCGCACGCTCTGGGCCGCCTTGGAGCGCAGGATGAAGTTCTGGGCCAGCTTGGGGCGGCGCAGGTCCAGGTAGCGGTACTTCAGGCGCAGGGCCTCGCCCGCGTCCACGCGGTCCTCGATGGCGAAGGGAGGGGTCTGGGAGGTGTTCAGGAGCTTCCAGTCCGAGACCACAACCTCGATCTCGCCCGTGACCATGTTGGGGTTGGTCATGCCCTCGGGACGCCGCCGCACGCGGCCCCGCACGGCCAGCACGTACTCGGAGCGCACCACGTGGGCGCGGGAGTGGGCCTCGGGGGCGTGGTCGGGGCTGAAGACCACCTGGGTGAGCCCGGCGCGGTCGCGCAGGTCCACGAAGATCAGGCCGCCGTGGTCGCGGCGGAACTGCACCCAGCCCATGAGGCAGACCTCCGCGCCGTCGTCGGCGCCGGTGAGCTGGCAGCAGGTGTGGGTGCGCCGCCAGTCTCCCAGGGGATCGGTGGCGCGGGGGGATTCGTCGTCGAGAAGTGTCTGGTCCATGGGGCTGGGGCTCCGAGGGGATCGTTGTTAGGGGCGAAGCGCCTGGGCGACGTCGTTGCGGGCCAGGGTGCGTTGTTCGCCTGTCTGCATGTCCTTCACCTGCACCTGGCCGGAGGCCGCCTCGGCCTCGCCCAGGATCAGGCAGAAACGGGCGCGGCTTTTGGCCGCCTGGCGCATCTGGGACTTCATGGAGCGCTCGGCCAGGGCGGATTCGCCCGAAAGGCCGGCGCCGCGCAGCTCCCTGGCCAGGAGCACGCCCTGGGCCACGGCGGCGGCGCCCATGGCCACCAGGTGGAAGTCCGGCGCAGGGGCATCCTGCGCGCCCATGAGCAGCGCCAGACGCTCCATGCCGCAGGCGAAGCCCACGCCGGGGAGGTCCGGCCCGCCAAGGTTGCGCACAAGGCCGTCGTAGCGGCCGCCGCCTGCCACGGCGGACTGCGCGCCGATCATGTCCGAGGTGACCTCGAAGGTGGTGCGCACGTAGTAGTCGAGCCCGCGCACGAGGCGGGGATTGAGCGTGTAGGGCAGCCCCCCGGCGTCCACCACTTCGAGCACGGCGTCGAAGTGGGCCTTGCAGGCCGGGCACTGGTGGTCCGCGATGGAGGGGGCGGTGCGCGTGAGCTCCTTGCAGCCCGGGACCTTGCAATCCAGGACGCGCAAGGGGTTGGTGAGCTTGCGGCGCATGCAGTCTTCGCAGAGCTGGCCCGCGTCGAAGCCGCGGAAATACTCGTTGAGGGCCTCGTTGTAGCCAGGGCGGCAATCCGGGCAGCCCAGGGAATTCAGCTCGAAGGAGAGGCCCGTGATGCCGATCTCGCCCAGGAAGTCCGCCAGCATGAAGAGCATTTCGGCGTCGAGCAGGGGCGAGGGCGATCCGAAGGCCTCCACGTCCAGCTGGTGGAACTGGCGCATGCGGCCCTTCTGGGGGCGTTCGTAGCGGAACATGGGGCCGTAGGTGTAGAGCTTGGTGAGCTCCTCCTGGGCGTGCAGGCCGTTCTCCAGGTAGGCGCGCACCATGCCCGCCGTGGCCTCGGGGCGCATGGTCAGGGAGCGGCCCTTGCGGTCCTGGAAGGTGTACATTTCCTTCTGGACCACGTCCGTCTCCTCGCCAATGGAGCGCGAGAAGAGCTCGGTGCGCTCCAGGATGGGCAGACGGGACTGGCGGTAGCCGTAACTGCCGAACACGCGGCGCGCGGCGTCCTCCAGGCGGTCGAACACCTGGGCGTCGGCGGGAAGCAGGTCCGCGAAGCCTTTGATTTTCTGAATTTTGTCCATGTGTGAACCTTGGGGCGGACGCCCTTGAAAAAAAGGACTGTTACTCTCAAGCGTTTGCGTTGTCAAAAGCTCAGGCGAGTCGTCAGGAGGGCTGGGCGAAGGCCCGGGCGGGCAGGCCCGTGAGGGGCGCGTCGAGGGTGAGGTCCAGCACCGCGCCGCAGTAGGCCCCCACGGGCAGGGGCAGGGCCATGCGGCCCAGGCCCCAGAGGGGGAAGCCTGGCCGCCAGGTCCACGGAGGGCCGGGGAGCACCGAGGCGTGGGCCGCAGGCGCGTGCCCCGTCACCTTGCGGGCCAGGGCGTGCATGCCCAGGGGGGTGAACCACTCGCCCCGGCGCACGATGGATCCCTTGCCCGCGCAGAGTCGGTAGAAGCTCCAGCGGTTCAGATAGCCCACGATCACGGCCGAGCGGGCCACGCGCACGGCCTCGCGCAGGGCGGCCTCGGGGTCTGGCACGAACTCCAGCACGGTGAGCAGGGCCGCCACGTCGAACTGGTTGTCCTCGTAGGGCAGGGCCTCGCAGTCGCCCAGGTTCACCTCGGCGCGGTGGCCCAGGCGCTTGCGCGCGGCGTGGGCCATCACCGGGGACTTGTCCAGGCCCGTCACGTCGTAGCCCGCGTGGTGGAAGAACTCCAGGAACACGCCCGGCCCGCAGCCGATCTCCAGAAGCGTGCGCCCCCTGCGCGGCCACGCGGAGATCAGGCTCTCCAGAAGACGGAACTCCTGGGCCAGGGCGTAAGCCCCCCTGCGCGAAGCGAGCCAGCGTTCGTAGCGGGCGAGGTCGTCCAGGTCCCAGGGCATGGGGGCCTACCCGGCCTTCTTCTCCTGCTTGGCCCAGGAATCGCGCAGCCCCACGCTGCGGTTGAACACCAGCCTGTCCGGTCCGTGTTCCCTTCTGTCGGCCACGAAGTAGCCCACGCGCTCGAACTGCACGAACTGCTCGGGCTTCATCCCGGTCAGGGCGGGCTCCACGGGCACGTTCCGCAGCACCTGGAGCGAATCGCGGTTCACGTTGTCCAGGAAGTCCTTGCCTTCCTCCACGTCCATGGGGTCGGCCTTGGTGAAGAGGCGGTCGTAGAGGCGCACTTCGGCCCAGGCGGCGTGGCGCGCGCTCACCCAGTGGATGGTGCCCTTCACCTTGCGCCCGTCCTGGGACCAGCCGCCCTTGGTGGCGGGATCGTACGCGCAGCGGATTTCCGTGACCTCGCCCGTGGCAGGGTCGGTCTCCACCGAGGTGCAGGTGACGTAGTAGGCGTGGCGCAGGCGCACTTCCTTGCCCGGCGAGAGGCGGTGGTAGCCCTTGGGGGGCTCCTGGCGGAAGTCGTCGCGGTCGATGTAGAGCTCGCGGCAGAAGGGCACGGCGCGCTCGCCCAGCTCCGTCTTCTCGGGGTGGTTGGGGCAGGTGAAGATTTCCTCCTGGCCCTCGGGGTAGTTCTCCACCACGAGCTTCACGGGGTTGAGCACGGCCATGGCGCGGGGGGCGCGGTCGTTCAGGTCCTCGCGCAGGCAGGCCTCGAGCATTTCGTATTCCACGGTGTTGGCCGCGCGGGCCACGCCGATGCGCTGGGCGAAGAGCCGGATGGCCTCGGGCGTGTAGCCCCGGCGGCGCAGGCCCTGCAGGGTGGGCATGCGCGGGTCGTCCCAGCCCGTTACATGGCCCTCCGTGACCAGCTGGATGAGGCGTCGCTTGCTCACCACCACGTAGGCCAGGTTGAGCCGGGCGAACTCGTACTGCCGGGGGCGCGAGGGCACGGGGAGGTTGTCGATCACCCAGTCGTAAAGCTCCCTGTTGTTCTCGAACTCCAGGGTGCAGATGGAGTGGGTGATGTGCTCCAGGGCGTCGGATAGGCAGTGGGTGAAGTCGTACATGGGGTAGATGCACCAGGCGTCCCCCGTACGGTGATGGTGGGCGTGGCGGATGCGGTAGAGCGTGGGGTCGCGCATGACCACGTTGGGCGAGGCCATGTCGATCTTGGCGCGCAGCACCCGGGAGCCGTCGGGGAACTCGCCCGCGCGCATGCGCCGGAAGAGGTCGAGGTTTTCGTCCGCGTGGCGGTCGCGCCAGGGGCTGTCCAGGCCGGGCTGGGTGAGGGTTCCCCGGTTCTCGCGGATCTGCTCGGCGGTCTGGTCGTCTACGTAGGCCAGGCCTTTCTTGATGAGCAGTTCCGCGAATTCGTAGAGCTTCTCGAAGTAGTCGGAGGCGAAGTAGAGCCTGTCGTCCCAGGAGAAGCCCAGCCACTGCACGTCGGCCTGGATGGCGTCGACGTATTCCTGCTCCTCCTTGGAGGGGTTGGTGTCGTCGAAGCGCAGGTTGCACGTGCCGCCGAACTCCCGGGCGATGCCGAAGTTCAGGCAGATGGACTTGGCGTGGCCGATGTGCAGATACCCGTTGGGCTCGGGGGGGAAGCGGGTGGCCACGGAGGCGTGTTTGCCGCTCTTGAGGTCCTCGTCGACGATGGTGCGGATGAAATCGAGATGCCGTTCCGGAGTGTCGCTCATGGTGCTTCCTTTGTCCCGAGTGGTCGTCGTGCGGAAATAGGGAAAAAGGAAGCGCCGGTCAAACAGGTCGGTAGCGCGTCGTTCAATCCACGACGGGGAGCTGGTCGGTGCCGTGCTTCTCGTAGACGTCCTTCTGGGCCAGCTTGAACTCGTCAACGGTGAAGTCGAAGCCCTCTTCGCGCAGGAAGGCCCAGTTGGACGCGGGGTCCTCGCATTCGTTGACGCGGCGGCGGAAGTCCGGGTCCTGGCGCATGCGCTCCATGTATTGCTTGGCGGATTCGATGCTCATGTTCGTGCTCCTTTCAGACGAGTGATTCAACATTTTTGCAAAACAACGGCGGTCCGTCAACCGCGGTTGATATCGCATCGGTTGATGCGAGCGTAGTGTCATGATAGGAATCGTCTATGAACTTAATTCATGGCAACGCACAACGCATCCGTTCGTCCATCCTGGAAAAATACTCCAGGGTGGCCACGAGGGCGCTCGGGGAGTTCCGCTACCCCACCGGCGAGGCGGGGCTGCAAGGCCTGAATTACGACACCGCCTGGTATGCCCACCTGCCGCGCCCAGTCCGCGAATGCTTCTGCGGCGTGGGCAACCACTTCTCCATGGGACTGCCTGAACCTGGCAGCCGCGTGCTGGACGTGGGCTGCGGTTGCGGCGTGGACAGCCTCATCGCCGCGCACCTGGTCGGACCCGACGGCTTCGCCGTTGGTGTGGAATTTTCGCCCGGCATGGCCGCCAAGGCGCGCGAAAACGCCCTGGCCTCGGGCACGGCCAACGCCGCCTTCGCGCGCGGCACGGCCGAGGCCTTGCCCTTCGCCGACGAGAGCTTCGACGAACTGCGCTCCAGCGGCGTCTACAACCTCGTGATGGACAAGGAACAAGCCCTGCGCGAAGCCCTGCGCGTCCTGCGACCCGGCGGACGCCTGCTCGTGGCCGATCAGGCGCTCACAGGCCTGCCGCCGCAAACCGAGGCCGACGCCGTGGCCTCCTGGTTCCGGTGACAAGGCGGAGCCATACCGGGAACGGCGTTCCTGGCCATGCTGGAAATGACGGGGTTTGTTGAAGTGGCGGTGAAAGGCGAAAGCGGGTTCAAAAGCTCGCCAGCGACCATGGGGACGCTCTTCTACGCCGTGAAGCCCCGGTAAGAGCGGGGCTCCGCCCCGGACCCCGGCAGGGCGCTGCCCTGCACCCGCTGGAGAGGGCGCTGCCCTCTCCAGACCTCTCCCGCCAGGGGGGAGCCCCCCCTGGACCCGGCAATTGCTTCGCGGGCTTCACCGGCTACGACGCCGTGTTCCGGTCCCGGTACTGCTCGCGGGGAGACCAGGCGGATCGATTGGAAGACGATCCGCCTGATCTCCCCGCGAACAGCACCGGGACCGGCAACACAGTCCATGCCGGTGAAGCCCGCGAAGCGGAGTGGGAGTGCAGAGGGCGTAGCCCTTTGCCCGCCGGAGGCATATTCTCCGCCCGCCCCGCCGCCCGGCCCTGCCGCCACTCCCGCCGACGCGAAGCAACTGCCGGGGCCGGAGGCGTCTTCCCTGCCGCCCGGGGCCGTTTCCAGCCGCATCTCACGCTCCAACACGCCCCAACTCACTGCCGCGAATCGAAGCGGAACCGTGGTGACGCTAACGCGAGGGTTGTCGCGGGGTGGGGAGGGCGCGTGGCTTGACGGGGCGGATCAGGCGTCGGGGGCGGCGAGTTGTCCGCAGGCGGCGGCGATGTCGCGGCCTTTGCTTTTGCGCAGGGTGACGGTGATGCTTTTGTCCCAGAGGATTTTCTGGAACGCCTCCACGGTTTCGGGTGAGGGGCTTGTGAAGGGGATGCCGGGGGATTCGTTGTAGGCGATGAGGTTCACTTTGCCTTTCACGTGGGAGAGCAGGCGCACCAGGTCCCGGGCGAGGGCGGGGGAGTCGTTGACGCCGCCCAGGAGCACGTATTCGAAGGTGATGTGTTCGCGGGGTTTGAGGGGGTATTGAGCGAGGGTGTCCATGAGCCGGTCCAGGGGCAGCATGCGTGCGGCCTTGGGCATGAGTTGGGCGCGCAGTTCCTGGTTTGGGGCGTGGAGCGAGACGGCCAGGGCACCCAGGCCGCTGCGCCCGAATTCCAGGATGCCTGGTTCCACGCCCACGGTGGAGACGGTGACGCGGCGCGTGGAGAAGTCGAGCCCCTGGGGGTGGTGAAGCGCTTCAAGGGCTTGCAGGAGATTGTCGTAGTTCAGGAGGGGTTCGCCCATGCCCATGAACACGAGGTTGCGCAGGTGGAGCGTTCTGCCTGCGTCCTGGAGGTGGTTCCTGGCCACGAGGATCTGGGCGAGGATTTCGCCGGGCGAGAGGTTGCGGGCCAGTCCCATGGTGCCGGTGCGGCAGAAGGTGCAGGCCATGGCGCATCCGGCCTGGGTGGAGAGGCACTGGGTGTAGCGGTCCTTTTCGGGGATGAGCACGGTTTCCACGCGGGTGGCGGGGTCGAATTCCAGGAGGAACTTGACGGTGCCGTCGCGCGATTCCAGGCGCTGGGCCACGGCGGGCAGCCGGATGTCGGCGGCGTCGGCCAGTCGGGCGCGCAGGTCCTTGGAGAGGTTGGTCATCTCCAGGGGGGAGGCAAGGCGTTTCTGCCAGAGCCACTGCCAGACCTGTCGCGCGCGGAAGGGTTTCTCGCCCAGCTCCACGAGGAACGATTCCAGCTGATGGAAGCTCAGGTCCAGGAGGTTGGGGCGATCGGGCGGGGAGGGGAGGCCCGGCGCGGGTTCGTTCCGGCCGGGCTCCCTGGTGTTCTGGTTCATGCCTGGAAGTGCTCGCGCGCGGAGTGTTGGCGCACGAAGTCCACGGCCTGTTCCACGCTGTTCACGTCGCCGGCCACCTGGGCCTGGAGGAGCGCCTGGCGGATGAGGCCCACGGCGGGTCCGGGCGGGATGTTCAGGATGGTCATGATCTCTTTGCCGTTGAGCAGGGGTTCGAGGTCTTCCTCGCGGATGTCCGCGCGGTCGAGCATCTTCATGTTGTGGTTGAATTCCTTGTAGTTGCCGCCCCTGGCCTTGATGTCGGCGCGCGCCATTTCGATGATGCGGGGGTATTCGTCCAGGCTCTTGAAGCGGCGGATGCCCTTGTCGGTGAGCATGAAGTGGAAGCGCATGTGGTTGCGCACGAGGTAGCACACGAGGTCCACCTCGTCGTGGTCCAGGCGCAGGCTGGAGAGCAGGCGCATGGCGACTTTCGCGCCCACGCGGTGGTGCTGGTGGAAGTGCCAGTGTCCTTCCACGATTTCGGCGGTGTGGAGCTTGCCCACGTCGTGGAAAAGGCAGGCGAGGGTGCCGTACCAGTCGTAGGGGAGTTCTTCGGGGTAGTGGCGCATGACGGCGAGGGTGTGGTCGAAGACGGATTCCTCCTCGGCGTCGTTCTTTTTCTGCTTGATGCGCGCCAGGGCGGCCACCTCGGGCAGGAGGCGGTGGAGGATCATGGATTCGTAGAGCAGGCGCACGAACTCGTGCATGTTCTCGGCCTCCACCTTGCGCCATTCGTCCATGATGTCGGAGACGGAAACGTAGTCCAGCACGTTCTGGCCGTTGCGCAGGATGGCCATCCAGGAGTTGGGGCCGATGGGCAGGCCGAAGTTGGCGGAGAAGCGCATGGCGCGGATGGCGCGCAGGTAGTCCTGGCGGAGGGTCTGGTCCTGGATGCCCTTGAAGCGGATGACGCCCTCGGAGAAGTCCGCGAAGCCGTCGAGGGGGTCGTGGGCGCGGGGCAGGTAGGGGCAGGCGAGGTTGGCGGGCATCTCGCCGGTTTCGGTGAGGCGCCGGGCCAGGCGCGGGGTGAGCCGCACGAGGCACTCCTCGGGGTGGGAGGCCCCGGAATCGGCGTTGAGGTAGAAGCTGAAGAGGGCCTCGCCCTCGCGCAGGCGGGCGAACACCTCGCCCTGTTCCTGGGCGACGTTGGGGAAGAGCTTCAGGAGTTCGTCGAAGGTGGCGTCGGTGCAGATGTCCACCTCGGGCTGGCCGGACTGGGCGAGCAGGGACTTCTGGAGCTTGGCGTTGATGACGTAGGCCTCGTAGCCGTTGCGGATGATGGCCTTGCAGATGCCTACCGCGTCCTTGAAAGGATCGCTCATTGAATCTCCCGATGGATTAGAGGACGTTTTTCCCGGCCACGAAGCAGGCCCTGACCACGCCGGTCAGCTCCCTGCCCGTGAGGGGGGTGTTCTTGCCTTTGGAGACGAGCGCCTGGGGCGTCACCTTCCAGCGGGCCTTGGGATCGAAGAGGAGGAAGTCGGCGGGGTCGCCTTCCTGGAAGCGGTTCAGGGGCAGCCCGAAGATTTCGGCCGGGCGCACGCACCAGGCCGAGACCAGGGCGCGGGTGGAGAGGTCGCCGCGCTGGGCCAGCTCCCAAGTTACGGAGAGGGCCGTCTCGAAGCCGGAGATGCCGTTGGGGGCCTCATCGAAGGGGGTTTCCTTCTCGTGGGCCGCGTGGGGCGCGTGGTCGGTGGCCAGGGCGTCGATGGTTCCGTCTTCCAGGGCGGCCAGGAGGGCCAGCTGGTCGTCCTTGGTGCGCAGGGGCGGGTTGACCTTGGCGGCGGTGTCGTAGCCCTCGCAGGCCTCTTCGGTGAGGGCCAGGTAGTGGGGGCAGGTCTCGGCCGTGACGGGCGCGCCCTGGGCCTTGGCCCGGCGGATGATCTCCACGGACTGGCGGCAGCTGATGTGCGCCAGGTGCACGGGCACGCCCAGGTACTGGGCCAGCAGGCAGTCTCGCGCCACCTGGATGGCCTCTCCGGCGGTGGGCGCGCCGCGCAGGCCCAGGCGGGCGCTCACCGCTCCCTCGTTGATGCCCGCGTGGGGGGCCAGGAAGGGGTCTTCGCAGTGGTCGATGACGGGCACGCCCAGGTCCGAGGCGTATTCCATGGCCCGGCGGAACAGTTCGGAGTCGGCCACGGGGCGTCCGTCGTTGGAGAAGGCGCGGCATCCGGCGGCCTTCAGCTCCTCCAGGGGGGCCAATTCCTTGCCGTCCAGGCCCACGGTGAGCGCTCCCACCGGGAAGAGGCGCGGGCCGCGCGGGTGGGTCGCGAGGGCCTTGTCCAGCATGAACTGCGTCACCGAGGCCTTGTCGTTCACGGGGTCGGTGTTGGCCATGCAGAAGACGTTGACGAAGCCGCCCTTGGCCGCGGCGGCCAGGCCGGTGGCGATGGTCTCCTTCCACTCCTGGCCGGGCTCGCGCAGGTGGGCGTGCACGTCGGTGAGGCCGGGCAGGAGGACGAGGCCCTGGGCGTCGTGCACCTTCGCGCCCTCAGGGGCGGGGTAGGCCCCGGCGGGGTGGAGGCCCAGCACGCGGCCCTTGGCCACGAAGAGGTCCACGGGGTTTTCGGGATCCAGGGCGGGCAGGGCGGAGCGCACCACGAGTTCGGCTTGGGACACGGGCTTACTCCTTGGGTTCCTTGCGGGTGATGTAGAGGTGCAGAAGGGCCATGCGCACGGCCACGCCCGAGGCCACCTGGTCCAGGATGAGGCTCTCGGGGGCGTCGGCCAGGTCGGAGGCGATTTCCAGGCCCCGGTTGATGGGCCCGGGGTGGAGCACCACGGCGTTGCGGGCGGCCTTGGCCAGGCGGGCCTGGTTCATGCCGAAGCGCCGGGAGTATTCGCGCAGATCGGGCAGGAGCCCGGCCTGCTGGCGCTCCAGCTGAAGGCGCAGGCACATCACGGCGTCGACGCCGCGCACGGCCTCGTCGAGGTTGGAGAACACGGGGACGCCCAGCGCCCCGACGGCGTGGGGCAGGAGCGTGCGCGGCCCGCACAGCCGCACGTTGGCCCCCAGCAGGCGCAGCAGGTGGATGTTGGAGCGCGCCACGCGGCTGTGGGCGATGTCGCCCAGGATGAGCACGGTGCGCCCCTCCAGGGAGCCCCAGCGCCGCGTGAGGGTGAAGGCGTCCAGCAGGGCCTGGGTGGGGTGGGCGTGCCAGCCGTCGCCGGCGTTGATCACGGCGCAGTCCAGGCGCTGGGCGATGAAGGCCGCCGCGCCCGAGGCGTTGTGGCGCATGACGATGGCGTCGGGGGCCATGGCCTGGAGCGTGAGCACCGTGTCCTTGAGCGATTCGCCCTTGGAGAGCGAGCTTCCGGCCTTCTGCAGGGCGAAGGTGTCCGCCGAGAGGCGCTTGCCCGCCACGTCGAAGCTGGTCTTGGTGCGCGTGGAGGCCTCCGCGAAGAAGAGCACCACGGACTTGCCTTTGAGGATGGGGACCTTCTTCACGGGTCGGGAGTTGATCTCCTGGAAGGACGCGGCTGCGTTGAGGATCGCCAGGGCGTCTGCCTTGGCGAGCTGGGTGACATCCAGAAGATCCTTATGAGGCCAGGACATAGTGCTCCTCGGGTGGGGGTGTCGAGCCAGGGCGCTCTTTCCATTTTCCACAGGGAGCGAGCCGGAGTCAATCGCCCAGGGCCTCCAGGATGTCCGAGGGCATGCGGGAAAAGGCCGCAAGCGCGCCAGGAGCCAGTGTTCCCAGGTCCGCGAAGCCCAGGACGCGGGCGGCGTTCCCGGCCAGGAGCGCCAGGGCCTCGGGGGCGGAAAGCGGGGTGAATTCCAGCAGGGCGCGCAGCTCGGCGTAGAGGTCCAGGTCCGGGGAGGAGGCCAGGGAGTCCGTGCCCAGGCAGCAGGGCACGCCCGCGTCCAGGAGCGCCCGGGCCGGGGCGCGGCCCACGCCGATCACGGCGTTGGAGCGCGGGCAGAGGCAGGCAGTGGCCCCGCTGGCGCGCAAGAGGGCGATGTCCTCCCCGGAGAGGTGCACGCAGTGCACCGCAAGGGTGGAGGCGTCCAGGACGCCCAGGTCGCGCGCGCGGGCCGTGGGGCTGGTGCGGGGCGCTTCGAAGCCCTCGGGGAGCACGCGCTCGCGCATGAAGCGGGCGTATGGGCCGTCGCCCCCGGCCAGGAGGTCGGTCTCGCCCTCGTGCTCGGCCAGGTGGAGGGAGAAGGCCCGGCCCCGGGCCTTGTCCCAGGCGTGGGCGCGCTGGAGGAATTCCGGACAGGTGGACCCCAGGGCGTGACCGGCGAGGGCCAGGTGCGGCGCGGGCACGGGGGGCAGGGGAGGCTCCTCCTGGCAGCCGAAGCGCTCGAACTGGACCACGTGCGCCAGCCCGGCCCGGACGAGCGCCCTGTGCGTGTCCAGGGGCCTGCGCGTGGCGATGTCGGCCGCGGCGGCCGTGCCAGAGGCGGCCAGGGCGGCGCAGGCGCGGTCCAGGTCCTGGTCCGAGGCGTCGTTGAGGGGTTGGGCGATGAGCCAACGCACCCACTCCAGGAAGCCCCTGGCCCGGAAGGGGGGCAGGCCCAGGTGGGAGAGTTCCAGATGGGTGTGGGCGTTGACGGTGGCGGGGAGCAGGGGGGCGTCGCCCAGGTCGCGCACGTCGCGGGGGGCCTGGGCGCGCAGCTCCCGCCAGGGGCCGCAGGCCTCGACGCGCGCCCCGTTCACGATCACGGCCCCGTCCCCGACGAAACCCCGTCCGGGCGCGGGCGAGGCCACCAGACGGGCGCGCAGGGCGTAGCGGCGCGGGGCGGGATCAGCGGCAGTGGACAAGCACATCCTCCCTGTCTTCGAAGCGGACGTTCTCGCGGCGCAGGCCCAGGCCGCGCCACGACGCCTCCAGTTCCCCGGCGTGTCCCCAGAACTCGCCCGAGGCGCGCGTCGGGGCCGTGAGCGTGAGGATCAGGCGACCCGCCAGCAGCTCGCGCACGTGTTCCAGCAGCGCGCGGGCGCGCACCATGGTCCCCAGGGCCGGGTGGCGCGGTCCGGCCAGCACGGCGGCCTCTAGGGAAGGCTCCTGGGCCAGCCCCAGACGGACCACCGCGACGCCCGCGCGCCAGAAATCCAGGCAGGCCCTGGCAAGGGCCTCCACGGTCTGCTCGAGGTTCCAAGGGGCCACGAGCCCGGCGCGCCAGGGGGCCTCCAGGCCCGAGCCCGCCAGCACCAGCAGGGGGTGCAGGCGCACGAAGTCCGGACGCAGGGAGAGCGTGATCTCCACGTCGCGCGCGAAGACCCCGGGCGTCACGCCGGGCAGTCCCGGCAGCAGGTGCACGCCCAGGCGGAGCCCGGCGTCCTTTACCTCCCGGCAGGCCTCACGGGATCGCTCCGCCCCGTGACCGCGCCGGGCGTCGCGCAGCGCGTCGGCGTGGAAAGTCTGCACGCCCAGCTCCACGGTGTCCAGCCCCTGCGCGGCCAGTTCCCGGAGGAGCGAGGGGGATACGGCGTCGGGCCGGGTGGAGCAGCGCACCCCCGAGACGCGCCCGGCCGCGCGGTGGCTGGCGGCCAGTTCCAGGAAGCGGTCGCGCCAGCCGGGGTCCAGGGCGGTGAAAGAGCCTCCGTAGAAGGCCGGCTCCAGGGGGCGCGCGGGGGAGGCCTCCGAGAGCGCCCTGTCCATGTCCGCCAGCGCGGCGGGCAGGTTCAGCCCGGGCTTGCCGGTCTGAAGGTCCTGGGCGCAGAAAGAGCAGCGCCCGGCGCACCCCGCCCAGGGCAGGAACACCGGGAGCACGGGCCTTGCGCGCCGCGTCGGGGCCGGGAGCGCGAAGGGCGGAATCCGCTCTCCGGGCACGTCAATTTCATTTCCTGCTTGCAAAAAAAAATCTCCCGCGCTAGCAAATGCTTATAAAGCCTTGGCGCGCCGAACCGCCAGGCAGCCGCGAGGAACGCCATGTCGCATCAGGACTGCATCTTCTGCAAAATCGTCAAGGGCGAGATCCCGTGCAGCAAGGTCTACGAGACCGGCGCCGTGCTCGCCTTTCTGGACATCGCCCCCGTGAACAAGGGGCATGTGCTCTTGATCCCCAAAGAGCACTTCGAGGACGTGTGGGCCCTGCCCCCCGCGCTCGCGCCCGAGCTTCTGGACGCGATACAGCGTGTGGGCCTGGGGCTCAAGCAGGGGCTGGGCGCCCTGGGCATGAACCTGGGCATGAACAACGGCAGGGCCGCCGGGCAGCTGGTCTTCCACGCCCACTGGCACCTGATTCCGCGCTTCGAGGGCGACGGCCTGACCCTCTGGCCCCAGCAGGGCTACGCGGACACCGAAGAAATGAACACGACGGCAAGGGCCATCGCCGACCATATCCGCACCTAATTCCCGATCCCGGAGAGCGCCATGAACAACGGCAAGACCCTGACCAAAGCCGACATCGTCGATTACATCTACGAGAAGACCGAGAAGAACCGGGCCGAAGTGAAAGACCTGGTGGACAGCCTGCTGGAGATCATGAAGCAGGCCGTCAAGCGCGACAACTCCCTGCTCATCTCGGGTTTCGGCAAGTTCGACGCCTACGACAAGCGCGCTCGCAAGGGCCGCAACCCCCAGACCAGTGACACCATCGTCCTGCCCCCGCGCAAGGTGGTGGTCTTCAGGCTCTCGCGCAAGTTCCGCGCCGAGCTCAACCCCGACGAAGTGCTCTAGGCTACGTTCCCGCCCGTCCCATTCCGGGGCGGGCGGGGCGGACTGCCCTCCCCCCTTTCGGGCGTCCCGCCGGGCCGGTGGCCGTGGCGCGCCGCCCTTCCGCCCGTTTCCCGCCTCCCGCACGCGCAAGATCGCGCCCCCTGGGGATTGCGCCCTCGACACGCCGCCTTCCTGGGCCGGAAGGCCCTTGCGCCGGCCGGGCTTGCTTGTTGCGGTGCGTTCCGGATCGTTGGAGATTCTGGCGCGATCGAGTCGGTCTCGTCAGGGGGCAGCCACCACGAACGCGCCGGGGAAGCGCGCGGCGAGCTTGTCCTGAGCGGCCAGGGCCTCGTCCAGGGTGGCGAAGTCCCCCGCCTGCACGCGCCAGACGCGTACGCCCGCCTGATCCGCCTCCTGAACGGTGGAGCCCGGGTAGCCCATGCGCACGAGGTTCCCGGCCAGGACGCGGGCGTTCTCGCGCACGGCGAACACCCCCACCTGGATGCGGAAGGGGCCTGGGAGCAGCCATTGCGCCTGCGCGGGAGCCCTGTCCGGGGAAGCCGCGACGGTGGACGCGGTGGCCTGCGCCTGGACGGGAGGCGACCAGGCTGCGGCCGTCTGGGGCTGCGCGGTGGACGCGGGTGCGGTGGTCCCGGAGGTCGACGCGCCAGGGACCGCAGAGGCCTGGGGCGCTCCGCCCGGCGCGTTGGCGGCGGGGCCGTCCACGGAGAGGGCCACGCGGGCCGTGCCCCGGCCGTGGAAGCCCAGGGCCTTGGCCCCGGCCTCGGTGAGGTCCAGGCAGCGCCCGGCCACGAAGGGCCCCCGGTCGTTGACGCGCAGGGTGACCTCGCGGCCGTTGTCGAGGTTGCGCACGCGCACGAGGGTGTTCATGGGCAGGATCTTGTGGGCGCAGGTGAGGGCGTCGGAGTCGAGACGCTCGCCGTTGGCGGTGGTCTTGCCGGAGAACCATCCGGGCTCGTACCAGGAGGCGTAGCCCTCCTCGCGGTAACCCTGGGCGTTGTAGAGGGGATGGTAGGTCTTGCCGCCGATGGAGTAGGGGCGGAACGTGGCCTTGGAGGCGGGGCGCGGGCCCGTGGCCGAGCATCCGGCAAGGAGCGCGGCGGCGGCCAGGAGTGCCAGCAGTGCGCGGATCATGGCCCAAAGAATACGCTCAAGATTTTTTCGCGCAAGATGCTTGACAGCGAGGCGATTCCCTCCTAAGAACACGCTTCCGCGCTGGGGGATCGTCTAGCGGCAGGACTATGGACTCTGACTCCATCAACCTAGGTTCGAATCCTAGTCCCCCAGCCAACGTTCTTTTACAGCGCGTCCCCATCGTCTAGCCTGGTCCAGGACACCGGCCTTTCACGCCGAT
This sequence comes from Fundidesulfovibrio magnetotacticus, assembly GCF_013019105.1. Taxonomy (NCBI): domain Bacteria; kingdom Pseudomonadati; phylum Thermodesulfobacteriota; class Desulfovibrionia; order Desulfovibrionales; family Desulfovibrionaceae; genus Fundidesulfovibrio; species Fundidesulfovibrio magnetotacticus. Next base: position 43,961 of record NZ_BLTE01000016.1, on the reverse strand, counting down.
AACAGGGGTTCAAATCCCCTTGGGGACGCCAAAGAAAAACAGCGGTCTACTTCACGGTAGGCCGCTTTTTCTTTGGTCCGCCCCCGTCCGAAGGGTTTGGGACCGGGCATGCGCTCCAACGGCCCGAACAGACCGGATTGTCGGCGTTCATCCAGTCAGTTTCTTGCCTGCTGGCTTCGGGAGGCCGTCCGCCGCACCCTCCGCCCCTGTCTACGCGGTCAGCGCCCGTGCGTCCGCCAGGCCATCACACGTCCGATCACGTTCTTGAGCACGTCCATCCGCACGGGTTTGACGAGGCAGTCGGTCATGCCCGCGGCCAGGAAGGAGTCCAGCTCGCTCCTGGTGGAGTAGGCGGACAGGGCGACGATAGGAATGGCCGGGTCGCCCGCCGCGCCGCCCCGGATGATGCGCGTGGCCTCCACGCCGTCCATGACGGGCATCTGCACGTCCATGAGCACCAAGTCGAACGCCCGAGCCGCGAGGAGTTCCAGGGCTTCCTTGCCGTTGTGCGCCACCTGGACGGAATGCCCGAGCTTTTCAAGCATGATTGTGGCGATCTGGCGGTTGATCTGTTCGTCCTCCACCAGGAGCACCCGGCAGGCGCCGGAGGCGGAGGCCCCGGCATCGGGGGCGGCCCCGGCCGGGAGCTTGTGGGGCAGGCCGACGCGTACGCTGAAGGCGATGGTTGCGCCCCGGCCCTCGGCGGAGTCCAGGCAGACGGAGCCGCCCATGAGCGCGGCCAGCCGCTTGACGATGGAGAGCCCGAGCCCCGTGCCCGGGCACTGCTTGGTGTAGGAGCTGTCGCCCTGGGTGAAGGGCTGGAAGAGCTTCGGCAGAAGAGCCTCGGGGATGCCCGGGCCCGTGTCGGTGATGATGAAGAGCAGGACGCGCTGGTCCGGCACGGTTTCCAGGAGGACAGGGGAGAGGGTGATGGTGACGCCGCCGGATTCGGTGAACTTCACGGCGTTTGCCACCAGGTTGAAGAGGATCTGCCTGATCTTGGGGGCGTCCCCGACCACCTCTTCCGGCAACCCTGGGGACGAGGAGCAGGCCAGCTCCAGCCCTTTGTTCCTGGCCATGCCCGCGAAAAGCGCCACGGGTTCGCGCAGAAGGTCCTGGGGCGCGAAGCGCTCCAGCGTCATCCGTTCCCGCCCGGACTCGATGCGCGAGAGGTCCAGGATGTCGTTGAGCAGCCGCAGCAGCCTCGCGGAAGACTCGTAGGCCTGCGTGACGTATTCGGCGCGTTCCTCCTCCGTGGCGGCCATGTTGAGCAGCTGGAGCATGCCCATGACCCCGTTGAGGGGCGTGCGGATCTCGTGGCTCATGTTGGCCAGGAACTCGCTCTTGGCCCGGGAGGCCGCCTCGGCCTCCTCCTTGGCCCGGGCCATGGCCTCGGTGGCCAGGACGCGTTCGGTGACGTTCTCGTGCGCCACCACGATCCTGGCCGGCCCCTCGCCGGGGAACCGGGTGATGCGCACGGAGAACCAGCGCCGCTCCTCGCGGGAATGGCAGGGATACTCCAGGGTGAAGGAGGCGATCTCCCCGGCCAGCACCCGGCGCATGGCGGTGGCGATCCTGGAGGCGGCCACGGCGTCCTCGCCCACGGCGTTGCGGCAGACGTCGAAGTAGTTGGCCCCTTCGCTCACCGAGGCGGGGATGCAGGAGTTGCGCACCGCGAAGGAGCGCCACGCGGCGTTGACGGCCAGGATCTGGCCTGTGTCGTCCACGATGGCGATGTGCGCGGACAGGCCGTTGAGCGTCCCCCGCGCGAACCGTTCGGACTCCACCAGGCCTTCCTCGGCCTTCTTTCTGGCCGAGATGTCGCTGACGGAGAGGAAGAGCATGGTTTCGCGCGCGAGGTCCACCGACTGAGGGGCCGCGTCGTAGAGAGAGGCTTCCAGGAGCACGGACCGGGGGGGGGCGCCGGGCACGTTCAGGTCCGTCTCCACCCGCTTGCCCGCCGGGCTTTTGAAGAACGCCCTGAAGCGGGCCAGGAACACCGGGCGAGCTTCGGGCGCGATGAACTCGAAGAACGGCCGCCCCACCGGTTTGCGGCCCCGCCAGTCCACCATCTCCATGAAGGTGATGTTCACCTCCTGGATCATGGCGTCCTTGTCGAGGACCACGTAGCCCACCGGGGCCTTGTGGAAGAGGATGGAGAACCGCTCGTAGGCCTCGGCCAGTTCGAGATGGGAGCGCCTGAGCTCCTCGTTCTGGATCTCCAGTTCGAACTGGTGGACCTGCAGTTCGTGGAGGACCGCACGGACTTCCTCTCCCGCGCCGGCCCCGCCGGTGTCGTCCTGCTCGCGGAGAAGGCGCTCGGCCCGCTCCCGAAGGTCCTTGAGGGAGTTTGTCTTGCTGTTGCTCATCGCGGTGCGCCTCGGGGGGGGCGGCGGGTTCGCCTGTCCGGCAACGGACGAAGGGCAGTAAGGTTCATGCGTCGTTATCCTTCTTCACGCGCCCGGAGGCGGAAACAGGTTCCGCGTGCCCCTCGGGCGTCAGGCCCGCCTGGCACTCGGCGAGCTTGAGCCTGGTGATGTTCTCGTGCGCCACCAACACCCGCCTGCCGCGCGGGGTCTCGAAGGAGGCGATCCGCGCCAGGAACCAGCGCTGGGTATCGCCGGAATGGCAGGGGTACTCGATCTCCACCGGCGTCTCCCGACCCCGGAGCGCTTCCCGGATGGCGGCGGCCACCAGGGGGGCTTCTTCGTGGTATGGCCCCGAAGACTTGTCGCAGATGGCGAGGTAGTCGGTCCCCACGGCGCCGTCGGGGAGGGACAGGCCGTTCTCGCGGCCGAAGCTGTGCCAGGCCGTGTTGACGTATTCGATCACCCCGCGCTGGTCCAGGATGGCCACATGGGCGGGCATGGCGTCCACCACGGCGCGCAGATAGTCCTGGGAGAAGCGCAGGGCGTCGCGGGCCGTGACGAGGTCGGTCACGTCGTGGATCATGCCCCTGGAGTGTGTCGTGCGGCCCGTCTCGTCGCGCCCCTCCATGGACTTCTCGTGCACGATGCGCACCTCGCCGCCGGGGCGGACGATGCGGTGGATGGCCTCGTAGGGCAGCCCTTCGCGCACGGCGCGGGTGTAGGCCTCGTTGAGCTCTTCGCGGTCTTCGGGGTGCGCCATGGCCAGAAAGCTTTCATAGGAGGGCGAGAACTCGCCGGGCCGGACGCCGAAGATGCGGTAGACCTCGTCCGACCAGTCGAGCCTGCCGGTCTTGAGGTCGAGGTGCCAGCTTCCCACGTGGGCCATCTCCTGGGCCATTTCCAGGAGTTCCTTGTTGCGGGCCAGGGCCTTCTGGCTCTGCTTGAGCGGCCCGGTGTCCGTGAAGGTGATGATCATCCCAGCCTGCGAGGTGGCCCCGATGACGTAGGGCAGCACGCGCATGAGGTAGCATTCGTCCCGGGAGATGCAGGCCTCCAGGGAGACGGGCTCCCCGCTTCGCTCCACCTGGCGCAGCGTGGCCAGAACGTCCACGCCTTCCAGCCGGTGGGTCAGGTGGGAGATGGGGCGGCCGATGTCGCTTTGCAGGATGCGGAAGATCCTGGTCGCGGCCGGGGTGAATTTGCGGATCTCCAGGTTCTCGTCCAGGAACACCGTGGCGATCCGGGTGGCCGAGATGAGGTTGTCCAGGTCGTTGGTGATTTCGGTGAGCTCCAGGATCTTGTTCTGGTACTCGGCGTTGACCGTGTGCAGCTCCTCGTTGACCGACTGGAGCTCCTCGTTGGTGCTTTGCAGCTCCTCGTTGCTGGCCAGCAACTCCTCGTTGGTGGCCTGCAACTCCTCGTTGGAGGTTTCCAGCTCCTCGATGGTGGCCTGGAGGTTTTCCTTGGTGAACTGGAGGTCCTGCTCCAGGTCCAGGATGCGCTGTTCGGCCTCGCGGCTGATGTCGAGTTCCTGCACAGCGCCGGGTGCGGCCTCCTGCCTGGCGGGCAGGAACTCCTGGAGGATCACCGCCGCCAGGGACATCTGTCCCTTCTTCTCCGGCAGGGGGCGGATGCGCATCTGGATGACGCGCGCGGACTCTTTGCCGGGGATGCGGATGTTGCTGTAGCTGATCTCCTGGCCCGAGTGGAACACCTTCTGGAGCCCGGTGGCCAGGGGGATGGAGAGCTCCTTCACGGCCATGCGGGTGATGTCGTTGCTTTGCCTGCCGTAAGGCAGGCGCAGGAGCCCCTCGGATTCGCCCACCAGGTGCAGGAGTTCGTTGTGTTCGTTCACCACGGCCACCAGGGGGACGTAATCCCCTGCCAGGGACTGGAGCAGCCTGTCCTGGATGCGCTCCTCCTCGCGCTGGGAGAGGGCGAAGCCGCTGCGCGGGAAGCGTGCGGCGTACTGGCGCGAAAGCCTGTCCCCCATGCCCTGGAACAGGGGCTTCTCGGCGGGCTGGCGGCGCCTGCCCCTGGAGCGGAAGAGCTTGAAGCGATGGTGCAGGGGCTCGAAGAATTCGCCCATCTCGCCCGGCGTTTCGCTGGTGCCAAGCAGCAGGATCCCCAGGGGATTGAGCGAGAAGTTCATGAATTCTAGCACCTTCTGCTGCAGAACCGGCTGGAGGTAGATGAGCAGGTTGCGGCAGCTCAAGAGCTCGATGTTGGTGAAGGGTGGGTCCTTGATGAGGTTGTGCTGGGCGAAGACCACCATCTCCCGGAGCGGCCTGCACACCTGGTAGTGATCGTCGCGGCGCACGAAGTACTTGGCGAGCATCCCCGGCGGCAGGTCGGCGGCGATGGACTCGGCGTAAAGGCCGTTGCCCGCGTGGAGGATGGCGTCGCGGTCGAGGTCGGTGGCGAAGATCTTGACCGAGGGCGGATTCTCCATGCGCTCCTGGCATTCCATGGCCAGGATGCCCAGGGTGTAGGCCTCCTCCCCGGTGGAGCACCCGGCCACCCAGAAGCGCACCTCGCGCTGTTCGGTGTTCTTGAGCAGGGCCGGAAGGTAGGTGTTGCCGAGTTCGGTGAACACCTCGCGGTCGCGGAAGAAGCTGGTCACGCCGATGAGCAGTTCGCGGTAGAGGGTGGAGACCTCCCCGGGGCTGGATTCCAGCAGGCGCACGTAGTCGCGCAGGTCGGCGGTCTGGCAGACGGTGATGCGGCGCTCGATGCGCCGGAGCACCGTGCTGGGCTTGTAGTAGGTGAAGTCCACCTTGGTCAGGTCCCGGAGCAGGGCGAAGATGCGGATCAGGCCGTCCTCGTCGGAGAGCAGGGACTGGGGATGACCCTGGGAGGAAGCGAAGGGGTGCTTGGCGAAGGAAATGAGCTTGCCCGGCATGGCGTCGGGCGGCAGGATGATGTCGGGCAGTCCCGTGGCGATGGCGGCGCGGGGCATGCCGTCGAACTTGGCGGAGTCCTCGCTCTGCACCATGACCATGCCGCCGGCCTCCTTGACGGCCCGGATGCCGCGCACCCCGTCGCTGCCGGTGCCGGAGAGGATGATGGCGATGGCCTTTTCTCCCTGGTCCTCGGCCAGGGAGCGGAAGAAGACGTCGATGGGCAGGTTGATGCCCTTGGCGTGGTCGGTGTCCTTGAGGATGAGCTTGCCGTGGAAGATGGTCAGCTGTTTGCGCGGCGGGATGAGGTAGACGGTGTTGGGCTCCACCTCAATGCCTTCTTCGGCGCGGCGCACGTTCATGGCCGTGCGTTTGGAGAGCAGCTCCACCATGAGGCTCTTGTAGTCCGGGGAGAGGTGCTGGATGACGATGAACGCCATGCCGCTGTCCGCGGGCATTTGGGAAAAGAAGGCGTCGAGGGCTTCGAGACCGCCGGCGGATGCGCCGATGCCGACGTAGTACTTGGGCTCGGTGTTTGCGCTCGACATGCGTTACTCCATACTGGGCAACCAGTGTTGAACGATTGACGTCGCCATGCGCCCGGAAAACGTTCGCGTCCACGCCCTGAAAGGGTTTGCGCATTTTGCCGTGCAGCCAATGTGGAACTGACTTTAGTAGATAATAAACAATACGGTGAACACAGTCCAGAGCCGCGGTGGGCAGTCTGGGCCAGACGCCGGGCATGGGGCGCGCGAGGGTCCGCCCGCGAACACCGGAACGGCCGCGATGTCTTCGGCCCATGAGAAGCTCCAGGAATGATCGCCTGTTGAGTTGGGCCTCCTTAGCGTGTAGGCCGGTGCATCGGCAGTTGGTGCGAACCGGAAACCACATGGCCTGGACGTAAAGGGAGATCCGATGAAGCGTTTCGTGTTGGTCGTGGCGTTGTGTGCGGTCAGCCTCTTCGGGGCGCTCTCTCCGGCGGGCGCGGCCGGGCGGTTCAACCAGTTCGTGGGGCTGGGCGACAGCACCCTGGACAGCGGTTATTTCCGCTACGCCTCCTCGGGCAACGCGGCCGTGAACGCCCAGCTTCTCGCGGCCATCGCCGGGGGGGCCCAGGGCGGTTTCGCCGGGCCGGGGGTGATGACCTCCACCATGCTGGCCGGGCGGTTCGGCCTGGGCGCACAGCCCTCCAGCGCGGGCGGGGGCAACTACGCCAACGGCTCGGCCTACTCCGCGCTCCTCTCGGCCGCCCCTGGCCAGCCCGCCACGCCGGGCAACCTGCCCGGCAACGTGGCCACCACGCAGCAGATCGCCGGTTTCCTGGCCTCCGTGGGGGGCGCGGTGAACCCCAACGCCCTCTACGTGGTGAACACCGGCAACAACGACCTGATCTTCGTGCAGCGGCAGGGGGCGGACTGGATCGCCGCCAACCCCGGCTTCCTGGGCGGGCTGGCCAACCAGCTGGCCGGGAGCGTGGCGGCCCTGCAGGCCGCAGGGGCGCGCACCATCATCGTGCCCAACTCGTTCTACACCGCGACCCTCACCGGCCTGGGCGGCGTGCTGCCCGCCGCCAACGCCGCCGACTACGCGCGGGCCTTCTCCTACGGGCAGATGAAGTGGTCGGCCCTTTCGGCGGCGGGCGTGCGCTACATCCCCGCCGACCTCCACAGCCTGTTCCGCTACGTGTCGGTGAACCCAGGGCTCTTCGGGTTCACACCGTCCTCGGTGCTGGCCTCCAACGCCCCGTCCCCGGTGGCCGCCCTGGTCACCAGCTGGGCCGACATCACACCCCTGCAGATGCAGACCTTTCTGTTCATCGACGGCAAGCACCTGACCACCGCCGGACAGCAGATCGAGTCGGATTACGAGTACAGTCTGCTCACCGCGCCCGTGCTGATGTCCCTGCTGGCCGAAGGTCCGGTGCAGGGAGGGCTTTCGCGCGCGGCCACCATCCAGGGGCAGATCGACCTCTCCGGGAGGCATCGCGGCGAGAACGGCGTGCACGTGTGGGCCACCGCCGGGGCGGGGTCGCTGCGGATGCAGACCTCCTCGGGCTTCGGGGAAGCGTCCGGCGTGCCGTTCGCGGGTTCGGCGGGCGCGGACTACCAGACGGCCTTCGGGCTCATCCTGGGCGCGGCCTTCACCGCCGGGACCCAGACCCAGGACTTCTCGCAGGGCGCAGGCCGCTACGACCAGAACGAACAGGCCTTCAGCCTCTACACGGCCTACCAGAAGGGACCGGTGTGGGGCAACGCCGTGGCCTCCTACGGCCTCTACCAGGACAAGATCCGCCGCGAAGTGGCTCTGGGCCTCTTCACGGACCACAACAGCGCCGACACCACCGGCGACTCCCTGGGCCTGGCCCTGCGCCTGGGCGCGGACCTGCAATGGGGCGCGCTGACCACCGGGCCGGTGGCCGGGCTGGTGCTGCAACGGGTTACCATCCAGGGCTTCACGGAATCCGGCACGAGCGGCGTGACGGCCCTGTCCTTCGGGGAGCAGCGGCGCGACTCGGCCGTGAGCCAGCTGGGCTGGCGCGTCCAGGCGGACGTGGGCCGGTTCCAGCCCTTCGCGGAGGCCAAATGGCACCATGAACTGGCGGACCCCAAACGCAAGGTGAAGGCCTCGCTCACTACTGCGGCGGCCCCGTCCTACTCCATGGACGCCGCCCCCGTGGCCGTCGACTGGGGCGCGCTGATGCTCGGGGCCAACGTCAAGATCAACGACCGGGTGATGCTCCGGGCGTCGTTCTCCAGCATGTTCGGCAACCCGCAAGTGAACACCTGCGGCGGCGAGCTGGGCGTGAACGTCAGCTTCTGACGGCCCGCCCCGGGATGCCCGTCCAAAAATGAAGCGGCTTGCGCCTGAGACGCAAGCCGCTTTTGTTTGGGGGGTGCCGTCGAGGGAGCGGTGACCGATCCGGGCTCGCCGTGCGCCCGGAGAGTGCTTGTGTCCCTCCCGCCGGGCCGCTGCCGTCGGAGGCCGGGCGCGGCCCCTGCAGGAGCCGCGCCGGGGGCCTTCTCCCGTTAGCCTTTCACCAGTTTCACGGGCGACTGGTAGAACACCGCGCTCGCCCCGATCTTGTCCACCAGGCCGGTGTTCTTGAGCACCGGGTCCAGACGCATGGCCGCGTTGGCGTGGATGCCCGTGCCGCGCCTGGGGTCCGGGGCGATCTTCTTGCCGTCGATCTCCCAGGCCCCCGCGCCGTATGCCCAGTGGCCGTGGCCCAGCGAGAAGCTGACCACGCCCGGTCGCAGCCCTTCGAGCACCTTCACCTTGCCCGACACCGGCTTCTTGCCCAGGGGGCCCAGGTCCCAGACGCCCTCGGGGTTGGAGGCCGAGAGCACCCGGACCGTGTCGCCGTTCTTCAGGCCCAGTCTGGCCGCGTCGGCCGCCGAGATCTCCACGAAGTTCTCGGGGTAGGGGGCCTGGAGCCAGTAGTTGCCCGACGTGCGGGATTTGGTCTGGGTCACGGCCTTGTAGGTGATGAGCGTCAGGTCGTAGCCCTCCTTGGCGTCGGGCAGGGGCTTGTCGGCCACGTCCAGGGGGCCGGGCACGTAGCCGCCGTAGGGCAGATAGGTCTTGCCGGTGATGGAGTCCTTGGCCTTGGCCAGGTTGTCGAAGTAGATGCCCACCATCTTGCCGTACTTGTTGACGAGCTGGCCGTCCTTGTAGGCCTGGGCGTACTCCTGGAAGCGTCCGCCCTTGTTGAGGATGGTCACCACGCTGGGCCAGAGTTCCGGCCCGGCCAGGGCCTCCCAGCGCTTGGCGTCGAAGACCGTGGGGGGCAGGTGCGCCCTGGCCTTCAGGAAGATGTCCATGTCCTCCTTGGAGGCGGGGGGCAGCTTTTCGGTGCCGTCGGCCTTGTCGCCGAAGGCCAGGTTGGCGGCCATGCGGATGTACATGTCGTCCTGGTGCTTCAGGTGCAGCCCCTTGCCGAAGGCGTCGTCGCCGAAGCCCGACAGTTTGAGCTTCTCGGCCAGCCCCAACAGCAACGCCTCGAAGTTGATGGGCATCTGCTGCCCGTACACGGTGCAGGTTTCGGTCATGGGCTTGGCAGCGGGCTGGCGGAACGCGCCCACCTTGGGCGTCATGGAGGGGTGAGAGCCCACGAACTCCCAGCGCTCAAGATAGGTGAGGTCCGGGAAGACGTAGTCGGCGAAGATGCTTGTCTCGCCCACGGTGGTGTCCGAGGTGATGAACAGCGGGATCTTCTTGGGGTCGGCCAGGATGGCCGCCAGGGCGTGCCCGGCCGGGAGCGAGTAAACGGGCGTGCCCATGTAGAGCAGCAGGCACTTGAGCGGATAAGGGTAGGCGTCCCCGGCGCTGGGGATGACCTCCTGGTACACGTCCGAGGCGAAGGGGTACCACACTCTCTTGGCCGGGTAGCCCGCGAAGAGCGAGGACTTGTCGTAGCTGGTGCCGTGACGGATGATGGAGATGCCCCAGCCGGACATCTTGGCCGGGTGCTTGGTCAGGTTGTAGGGCTGTCCCTCGCGGGAGCCGTCGTGGGTGAAGGTTGTGGCCTTGGCCAGACCGCCCATCCAGTCGTGGTTGCCGATGAGCACGTTCACGAGCATCCAGGAGACCACGTTCTGGAACCCGGACGTGTGCTGGGAGACGCCCCGGTGCAGATCGCACACGGCGCGCTTGCCGTGGGAGGTGAACTCCCGGGCGATGTCGGCCACGTCGGCGGCCTCCACGCCCGCGAGCTTGCACCAGTCGTCGAAGCTCTTGGACATGGCCTCGTCGGCGTACACCTGGAGGGCGGTCTTGACCTTCACGCCGTTCAACTCGCCCGTGAAGAGGATCTGCCCTTCGGCCGGGGCCTTGGAGTCGTTGGGGTCGAAGACCACGGGCTCGCCCTTGTCGTTGACGGCCACGAAGGGGTCGAAGGTCCATTCGGCCTTGCCGTCCTTGGTGGGGAGCTTCCGGGGCTCCATGCCCAGGTCGGAGCCGCGCAGGTACACGGTGGGCTTGCCCTCGGGGGAGAGCTTCACCAGCCAGCAGGCCTGGGTCCAGGTGGGCTCCTTGTCCGCCGCCGCCGCGGCCTGGTTGGCGTTGGCCAGGTAGCGGGCGTCGTAGCGCTTGTTCTCGATGATCCAGCGGATCATGGCCTGGGCCAGGGCGCCGATGCCGTCGGGCTTCACGGGGAGCCATTTCCAGGCCCGGGCGGCGGTCTTGGAGCAGCGCGGGTCGGCCACGGCGATCTTCACGCCGTTGGCCTGGCCCTGGCTCACCTTGCTGGCTCGCAGGGGCGGTCCGTAGTTGGCCTCGAAGGGGTTTGCCCCCACGAAGAAGAGGAACTCCGCGTTGCCGGTGTCGGCCTGCCAGTAGAACTTGGAGCCGTCGGTGAAACGGCCCTCCACGAACTGGTCGGACATGGCCTTGCAGGAGAAGTAGAGCGAGCCCTGGCACACGGTGGTGTGGCCGTGGTAGTTGTAGGAGCCGCCGGAGAAGTCCGTGAAGCGCCGGACGAACTCGCTGCGCCCGCCCTTGAGGCGGCCCCAGTTCAGGCAGAACTGGTTGTTCTTCAGGCCGAAGTCCGGGTGGTCGGGGTCGAGCAGGTGCTTGAGGTTGTCGGCGTTCCTGGCCTTGAACTCCTCAAGGGTCATCTTCTTGCTGGCCACGTCGCCCGCGTCCTTCTTCAGGGCGTCGGAGACCTTGGGGTCGCGGCAGGTCAGGATGTCCTTGAGGCCGTCCACCTTGCCCTCGCCGAAGAGGTCGCCGCCTTCGACGATCTCGGCCACGGCCTGCTCGAAGGGGATGGTCTTCCACTTGTTCTCGCCGCGCTTGCCCGCCCGCTTGAGCACCTTCACGATGCGGTAGGGGTCGTAGAGGGTCTGGACGCCCGCGTAGCCCTTGGGGCACAGGGGGGCGTCCACCAGGGCCGCCTCGGCCAGGGAGGTCTTGTAGGGGAGCTGCGGGGTGAGGGTCCACGGCGAGATGGGGCTGCCGTCGATCTTCACCACCGCGCCGTTCTCGATCTTCACCTTGATGCCGCACTGGGTGTTGCACTGCTGGCAGGCCGAGAAGATCATGCCTTCGGGCTTGAAGCCCTGGTAGGGGGAGGGGTCGGCCTCGCTGGGCGCGGCCTGGGCGATCCCCTCTCCGGCGGCCAGGGCGCAGCCGAGCAGGGCGGAGGATTTCAGGAAGTCTCTGCGGTCCATATGCGTGCCTCCCTAGCGAGCCTGGCTGGGTTGCGGGGTGGTTCCGTAGAGGCCGGGAAAGAGGCGCGGCCCCATGACGAAGCCGAAGAGCGCCAGCCCGCTCACTCCGGCGGCCATGCACCATTCGGCAAGGCTGGGCAGGTAGGTGAGCAGGAGCCTGGGATGCTGCCAGGCGGTCTCCAGCCCCGGGAGCATGGCCACGCTCTGTGCCGGGACCACGAAGGCCCAGCGCGCCCCGGCGAAACCCGCCAGGATGAACAGGCAGGCCCAGGCGGCCAGGGCGGGGTTGTTGCGGCACTGGGGCAGCAGGATGAGCGGCAGCACGACGCCCGCCACCACGTGCAGACCCCAAAAGGCCCACGCGCCCGGACCGGCGGCCAGATTGGCCAGGGCCGCCGTGGTTTCCACGCGCCCGCCCTGCCAGTTGATCCACAGCCAGACGCCCTCCAGGATCGCGAAGACCACCAGCAGGCGCAGCACCACGCCCGAGAGGAGCACCGCGGCGTCCCAGTCGGTGCGGCTCCACCAGGCCAGGGAGCAGACCAGCGCCACGCCGCAGACGAGCGCGGCCGCCACGAAGAGCAGCGGAACCACGGGGCCGCTCCAGAGGCCGTGCCCGGTGAGCACCGAGAAGAAGAAGCCGTTGGTGAAGTAGAAGCAGAGCCCCACGGGGATGGTCACCCAGCTCCAGAGGACGGCCTGTCCTTCGTCGCCCCGTGCGAAGGCCAGGGCTTTCAGCAGGGAGACCACGAGCACGCCGCCGAAGAAGACGAACATCCAGAACATGGGGGAGGTGAGACTGGGCGAGAGCACGAAGTTGAACATGCGCTCGTAGCGTCCCAGGTCCGAGGCGATGGCGATGCCCGCGCAGACCTCGGCCACCAGTGCTGCGTAGGTGGCCAGCCCCCCCAGCGGCTTGAGCTGCCTGTAGCCGAACAGCTCCGTGAGGGCCGAGACCAGCAGGCCGCCCGCCGAGAAGCCCACGAACAGGAGGTACATCACCACGCCCATGCCCCAGGGCACATAGGAGCCGAGGTTCGTCCCCCCGGCGCGGTGGATGATCACGTCCACGACGCCGTAGGCGAGGGCGGCCAGGCCGATGCAGCTCAGGTACAGAAGAGGCTTGTTGACGCTTGCTTTCATGGCGTGCCTCCTAGGCCAGGTAGAACACGGCCGGGCGGGTGCCCAGTTCCGGCTTGAGCGTGGTGGCGCGGGGCGATCCGATGAGTTCGCTCACCAGAGAGGCGGGGTCGTTGCGGTCCCCGAAGATGGTGGCGCGGCCCACGCAGCTGGTCACGCAGGAGGGCAGCTGTCCCACGGCCAGCCTGTGCAGGCAGAAGTGGCATTTGCGGGCGTTGCCTATGGGCGAGCCCTTGCCGCGCTCGCCCCAGTTCCTGCCGTATTCCGGGGCGTTCTGTTTCTCGTAGGCGCGGGCGGCGTAGCGTCCCTGCACCTGCCCGGGGGATTCGGCCGTGCGCGAGGTGTAGAACCCCCCGAAATCGGCGCAGCGCGCCCCGTAGGGGCAGGCGGCGATGCAGTAGCGGCAGCCGATGCAGCGAGTGTAGTCCATCACGGTGACGCCCTGGGCGTTCTTGTAGGTGGCCGTCACCGGGCACACGGCGACGCAGGGCGGGTTCTCGCATTGCATGCAGGGGCGGGGCAGGAAGCGGCGACCCACGTTGGGGTAGGTTCCGGTCTCCTGCTCGATCACGGGGCGGTAGACCACCCCCGGCCCCAGGCGGTTCTCCGAGGCGCAGGCCACCGCGCAGGCGTGGCAACCGATGCACTTGGCCTGGTCGATGACCATGGCCCATTTGACCTGCGCCTTGTCCTTGGCCGAAGCCCGCTTGAGTTCGCGGTACATTCTGACCAAGGGGTCTTCGGTAGGCAGACTTCCGCTCATGACCTCCCCCCGCGTTTAGGTGGTTGTTCGCAATTGCGGTCCGGACAGCAACGGTACTTGCCCAGCGCGGCGAGATCCTTGCGTGCCGGTTCGACGGTCTTCATATGTCGCGTCAGGGTGTCCACGATCTCGCGGGCAAGTGGCGGCGCGTCGTCCGCGAGCCGGTAGAAGGCCCACGTCTTGTGGCGGCGGTCGCTGACCAGCCCGGCATTCTTCAGGTGCGCCAGGTGGCGGGAAATGGTGGACTGGGGCATTTCAAGGGCATGGGTCAGGTCGCAGACGCACAGTTCGCCGTCGGCTAGGAGGTGGACGATGCGCAGGCGTGTTTCGTCGCTCAAGGCCTTGAAGAGGCTGGGAAAGGACTTCATGGTCCATTCTTTAATCCGAATAGCCGGATGAAGGCAAGGAATTGTTCGAAAACGTGACGCAACGACGCGAGCCGCCCAGGTGCGGCGTGGCTGGCCGGGTCAGGGATTCCCGGGCAGTTCCTGCCCCATGCACTGGAGCAGGCCCATGCTCCAGAGGCAGTCGCCGCAGGGGACGGGCTCGCCGTAGCAGTCGTTTTCGAGGTCGGTGGTCTCGATGTCCTCGCAGGGGTAGACGTTGCAGCTGGGGCAGTGGGGGAACCCGCCCCTGGCGGCCCTGGCCCGGAACTCCCGGTAAGCTTGGCCGTTCCAGGCCTCCAGGAGGGAGACTCCGGGCAGATGGCCGAAATGCCGGGGGACCACCTGCTTGCGGCGGCCGTAGAAGTGGCACTCGAAGGCGCGCCACAGGAAGTGGCAGGGGGCCACCCGGCCGTCCCAGGCCACGAAGGTCCCACCCTGCTCCACGGCCTGGCAGGGGCGGCGGGTCCGGGGCCGAAGCGGCGGCAGCGCCAGGGACATCCCGCGCTCCCAGGCCGTTTCCCGGGCCTGGGCGAAAACGCGTTCGGCCTCAGTCAGATCCTCGCCCGAGAAAAGGTTGACCACGTGGAAGGGGATGTCCTCGCGCATGGCCGTGCCGGTCATCTCCGTGACGAACTCCACGATGCGCTCTTCCTCGGGGCTCTTGCGGTATTTCCAGAGCACATCGAAGTAGCGCGCCGTGTCGATGCCCTCCCGTTTCGCCCGCGCGGCCCACTCCGCGTGGAAGCGCACCGAGCGCTCCGGGGAGGCTGCGAACACAGGCTGGTCCGCCAGGGCCTCGCCGTAGGGCAGGATGTGCGAGACCACCAGCCGCGTCACCCCCCGCTCGGCCAGCCAGGCCGTCACGGCCGGAAGCTCCCGCAGGGTGTCGCGCATGAGCACGAACTCCGCGCCCACCTCGACGGCGCGGCCCGGCATGCGGGCGTTGGCCTCGGCCAGGGCCTCCAAGGCGCGTTCCACCCGGCCCAGGCTGCCCCCGCCCCGGACGCTGCTGAACCGCTCCGGGGAGGCGGCGTCCACGGAGAGGAACACCTTGTCCAGCCCGGCCCCGGCCAGGGCCAGGGCGCGCTCTGCGTCCAGAAGGTGGCCGTTGGTCTGGAAGCCCACCCAGCTCCCGGCGGGCATGAGCGCCTTGGCGCGGCGCACGAAGCGCTCCAGGAGCGGGTGCAGCAGCGGCTCCCCCACGCCGTTGAGCACCAGGGCCTCCAGATGCGGGAACGCCGGGACGAGGGCCTCGAAGGTCTCCGGGGACATGTCGCCCTCGGGGGCTCTCTCCGCGCAGGAATGCTTGACGCACATGGCGCAGCGCAGGTTGCAGCGGGAGGTGACCTCGACGAAGAGGCGCGAGGGGGCTGGGGCGAGCGCGCGTGCGGCGGAGGGCGCGGGGAGTTCGTTCACGGCGGGGTCCTCTTGGGGTCTTCTCGGGTCCGGCCGGGACCGGATAGCGCCTCGTTACGCGTCAGGCAACACCTCAAGAGGCTGGATCGCCCGCGCCCGGCCGGGAGCAGATGGGGCAGTCTGACTCCCTGGGCTCATAGTCCACGACCGAGCCGCGCGCGTCCAGCTCCAGGCGGCAGCACGCCTCGATCATGCGGCGCAGCCGGGCTCTGCCGCGCACCACGCGCGCCTTCAAGGCCGCCAGGGAGATGCCCAGGCGCTGGGCGGCCTCCTTCCGGGGCAGTCCCTGCAGGTCGGCCAGGGCGACGGCCTCGCGCAGACCGGGTGGCAGGGCCGCGAGCATGGGGGCCATGCAGGCCGCCATCTCCCGGAGGGGGACGCCGCCCTCCCCGGGGAGGGCGGCCAGATCGTCCGGGAGCGGGGCCGTGGGGCGTCTGGCCCGGAAATGGTCCGTCACGGCGTTTCGCGCGATGGCGTAGAGCCACGCGCGGGGCTGCGCGATGCGCATTTCGCCCTGCAGGGAGCGGATCATCTTCAGGAACACGTCCTGGAGGATGTCCTCCGTCTCGGCAGGAGACTTCACCCGGCGCAGGATGAAGGCCTTCAGCTCCTCCCTGTGTCCGCGCCAAGCCGCTTCGAGACCTTGCCGCATGGCCCCGCCGCCTACCGTTTGACCGCTTCGATGACCGCCGAGGCCACGAGCCCCTTCAGGTCGACGTTGGGGAACATGGCCGCCAGCTTCTCCGCGCTCCCCGGGCTTGGGCGCACGCACGCCCCGGCGAAGCCCGCGTCCGCCAGCATGGCCTCGAGCCTGCCCACGGTTTCCGCCCCGGCCACGCACTCGGCGTGGAGCCGCACGTCCCGGCGGATGTCCCCGGGCATGTCCGCCAGGGCCACGATGTCCGTCATGGCGATGCGTCCGCCGGGCCTGAGCACGCGGAAGGCCTCCCGGAACACCCGGGCCTTGTCCGTGCTCAGGTTCACCACGCAGTTGGAGATCACCACGTCGGCCTCGCCGTCGGCCACGGGCAGGTGCTCGATCTCGCCCAGCCGGAAGCTCACGTTGGCGCACCCGATGGAGCGCGCATTCCTTCTCGCCTTTTCGACCATCTCCGGCGTCATGTCCACGCCGATCACATGCCCCGCGTCCCCCACCTGGCGGGCGGCCAGGAAGCAGTCGAAGCCGCCGCCGCTGCCCAGGTCCACCACCGTCTCGCCGGGCCTGAGCGCCGCGATGGCCTGGGGGTTGCCGCAGCCGAGGCCCATGTTGGCCCCCTCGGGCATGTCCTGGAGTTCCTTGGGCGTGTAGCCCACCTTCAGGGCCAGGTCCCGGGCCTGGGCTGGGTCCGTGGAACCGCAGCATCCGCTCTCGCAGCATCCGGCTTTGGAGCCCCCGGCCGAGGAGCCGCTGGCCGTGGAGCCCCCGGCCGTTCCGTCTCCCGGAACCGCCCCCCGGGCGGTTCGCGCGTAGCGCTCGCGTATGGTGGTCCTGATGATTCCGGCGTCCGTAGCGTGCATTGTCATGCCTCCCTTGCGGTGTGTTGTGCAGGGAAGACGGAGAAAGCCGGGAAAGGATGCATCGAAAGACGCCCCGCCGAAAAGATTCCCGGCGGGGCGGCGGAGGAGGGGGGGCTCAGGAGCAGGCGGAGCAGGCGGCCCGGGCGGCTGCCGGGGCTTGCTCCTCCAGCCGCGCGGCCATCTCTGCGGCCACGTCGCGGGCGTGCCGGGCGATCTCCTCCTCGGGCATCTCGTCCACGCTGAAGAGGTCGCGGTTGAAGTCGATGAGGCTGTCGGCCACCACCACCTCGGGCTCCAGACCCTCCAGCACGCCCTGCATCATGCGCGTGGCGCACTTCAGGAAGCAGCCCTCCATGGCGATCACCAGGGGGGCGTTGCGCACCAGGGCGCGCTGGCCGGTGTCCTTGGTGAAGGCCCCGCCCAGGCAGACGCGCACGGTCTTCCCGGGCAGCAGGGAGTGGCAGAGAATGTTGGAGGCACGCCGGGCGATCTCGCCGCGCAGGCAGGAGCCCTCGCAGCACATCACCGCCACGGGCTTCACCGATTCGCGCGCGGAGAAGTCCTCGCACAGCTGGCAGACGCCCGCGGGCTTGCGGATGTAGACGGTCTCGTATTCCTTCTCGCGGAGACTGGTGGCCTCGGCGCAGGGGGTCTTCTGATTGCAGCTCATGGTTCGATCCTCCGTTGGTTGGGTTGTCTCAGTTTCCGGCGGCGCAGCAGCCGCATGTCCTGGGGGCTCCGGCGGGGCGGGCGTCTTCCAACAGTTCGTACAGGATGCCGGCCGCGCTGGCGGTGTAGCGCTTGCATTTCTCCATGTTTTCCTGGGGGCCCAGGGCGGCCAGCACTTCCTTGCAGCTGGTGCGGCCGGTGAGGGCGAGCACGCGCTCGCGGAAGTCGGCGGCCTTGTCCGCCACGTCGTCCCAGTCGCAGCCCGCCCCGGCGCGTCCCCTGAGCGCCCCCAGGGCCACCAGGCCCCCGGCCAGCGCGCCGCACATCTCCTCGCGGCTGCGGCCCACGCCGCCGCCGAAGGGCGTGGCCACGCCCGTCGCGATCTCCGCCGGAGCCTTGCCCGAGCCCTCCAGCACCGCCGCGTAGATCGCCTCCGAGCAGATGAGTCCGCCCTGGAAGAGCTCGTAGGCCCTGCGTTCCACTTGTGCCTTGTCCATGTCCGTCCTCCTTGCGCGTCCTGGCCGGGGCTTTCCGCCCCGGTTGACAGCGTTGATTGATCTGGATAGCGGATTAACAACGTCAATCGATCTAATCCAACGATTCGTTTAGATCGGGTCGATCGAATCCGCCGAACGGAGCGAGGCAGACATGGAATTGCGCGATCTGAAAACCTTCGTGGCCGTGGCCGGCCTTCTGAGCTTCAACCGGGCGGGCGAGGCGCTGCACGCGGCCCAGTCCACGGTGTCGGCGCGCATCGCGGCCATCGAGGCTGATCTGGGCGTGAAGCTCTTCGAGCGCCTGGGCAGGCGGGTGGCGCTCACCGAAGCCGGGGAGCGCCTGAAGGACTACGCCCGCAAGATACTGGACCTGGAGGACGAGGCCAGGGCCTGGGTGTCCGGGGAGGCCGAGGCCCGGGGTGCGCTTACGGTGCGCGTGCCCGAGTCCCTGTGCGCCTGCCGGATGGGCGGGGTGATCCGGCGCTTCCGGGAGCGCTTCCCCAACGTGCGGCTGAGCTTCACGGCCTGCACCCTGGAGGGCCTGGAAAAGGACCTGCGCCAGGGCGTGACGGACCTGGCCTTCCTCATGGCCGATTCCATCCGGGCGGGCGACCTGGTGGTGGAGCTTCTGGGCGTGGAGCGACTCCTGCTGGTGTCCGCCCCGGGGCACCGGCTGGCGGCGCTTGGGCAGGTGGGGGCGGAGGACCTGCGGGGCGAGACGCTGGTGCTCTCCACGGCGGACTGCTCCTACCGCAGGATGTTCGAGGGGCTGCTCTCGGAGAAGGGCGTGGAGACCGCCGCCGGGGTGGCCTTTTCCAGCGCGGCGGCCCTGCGCGGGTGCATCATGGACGGGGTGGGCGTGAGCCTCCTGCCCGAGCTGGCCGTGCGCGCGGACCTGGAGGCGGGACGCCTGGCCGCGCTGGACTGGCGCGGCGGCGAATTGGAGACGGCCGTGCTGATGATCCGCCACAAGGACAAGTGGCTCTCGCCCCCGCTGGCCGCGTTCATGGACATGGTGCGCGAGACGCTCATGCAGGGCGCGCCAGCGCCCACGAAGCCGCTGCTGGAGCGTCTGTTCAACCCGGAGGCGTCGCCGGGCGGGGAGGGGCGCTGCTGCTGAGGCCTCGGCGCGCTCGGCAGAACCCCTCAGGCGGTCTCCAGACCATATCAGGGGCGTGAGGCCGCCAACCGGGAGCGCCGCCCTTTCCGGTGAACCCTCGGCCCTCTCCCCGGGGCCTCAGTCCGTGCCGCCGCCCCCGGCGCTCGCTCCGGGAAAGCCCAGCACGAACGCTTTGATTTCGTCGCGCACGCGGCGGTAGTGGCCAAGGGCCTCCTCCTCGGTCCTGGCGTCCCGGGCCAGGGCGGGGGGGTCGTCGAAGCCCGCGTGGACGCGCCGGGCCTTGCCGGGGAAGTAAGGGCAGTTCTCGTTGGCGTGGCCGCAGAGGGTGACGATCACGTCGAACTCCTGCATGGGCAGCTCCTCCACGGTCTTGGAGGCCTGCCCGGAGATGTCCACCCCGGCCTCGGCCATGGTCCGCACGGCCAGGGGGTTGAGGCCGTGTCTCACCACCCCGGCCGAAAAGGCCTCGATGTCGTGGGGCCGGAGCGCGCGGGCGAAGCCCTCGGCCATCTGGCTGCGGCAGGAGTTGCCCGTGCACAGGAAGAGCACTCTTGTCTTGGGCTGCATGGCGTATCCTCTCGCGCGGCGGCCGCCTTTGCCTTGCGGGCCGCCGGACTGCATGAAGCGGGCGCTGTCCCCGTGGACGCCGCCCTAGGGTTTGCAGGAGACGTGGCACACCCCCAGCGGCGTCTGAACCACGTGGGGGAAGTGCTTGCGCCGGATCCACAGGGCCACGTTCACCAGGGCGATGAGCACGGGCACCTCCACCAGGGGGCCGATCACGGCGGCGAAGGCCTGACCCGAGTCGATGCCGAACACGGCCACGGCCACGGCGATGGCCAGCTCGAAGTTGTTCGACGCCGCCGTGAAGGAGAGCGTGGCCGACTGCTCGTAGGTGGCCCCGGCCTTCCAGGAGAGCCAGAAGGACGCCAGGAACATCACCAGGAAGTAGACGCACAGGGGGATGGCGATCAGCACCACGTCGAAGGGCAGGCGCACGATGACTTCGCCCTTGAGCGAGAACATCACCAGGATAGTGAACAGAAGCGCCGTGAGCGTGATGGGGCTTATGCGCGGGATGAATTCCTCCTCGTACCACTCCCGGCCCTTCACCTTGAGGCCGATGAAGCGCGAGGCCATGCCCGCCAGGAAGGGGATGCCCAGGTAGATGAACACGCTCTCCGCGATCTGGCCCATGGAGATGTCCACGGCCATGCCCTCAAGGCCGAGCAGGCCCGGCAGGAAGGTGATGAACAGCCACGCGTAGACCGGGAAGAACAGCACCTGGAAGATGGAGTTGAAGGCCACCAGCCCGGCGCAGTACTCGCGGTCGCCCGAGGCCAGGTCGTTCCAGACGATGACCATGGCGATGCAACGGGCCAGCCCGATGAGGATGAGCCCCACCATGTACTCGTGATGGCCCGAGAGGAAGGCGATGGCCAGGAGGAACATGAGCGCGGGCCCGATCACCCAGTTCTGGGCCAGGGAGAGCGCGAGCACCCTGGCGTCGCGGAACACCTGGCCGAGCTTTTCGTACTTCACCTTGGCCAGGGGCGGGTACATCATGAGAATGAGCCCGATGGCGATGGGGATGTTGGTGGTTCCCACCTGGAAGAACTCCACCACGCCGCGCACGCCCGGCATGGCCCAGCCGAGGAGCACGCCCGCGAGCATGGCCGCGAAGATCCAGAGGGTCAGGTAGCGGTCGAGGAACGAGAGTTTCTTGGTGACGCTTTCGGTCATGATCGGCCTCCGGCTTGTTCGTGGTCTTCCGTGTCCTTTGGGGATCCCGTGTTTTTGAGAGGGGATACCCTTGGTTCCCGCTTATCCGGATTCACGCGCCAATGAAAGGCCTGGCGATGAAGTAGACGCCGAACAGCCCGATCAGGCCGCCCGCGCCCTTGCGGAACCAGCCGCCTCCGTTGCGCATGGCCCCGTTCTCCAGCCAGCGCTGGACCAGGGCCGTGGAGCTTCCGGCGGCCACGATGGGCAGGCAGTGGCCCACGGCGAACAGGGTGATGAGCGCCAGGCCCGTCATGACCTTCTCCTGGATGGTGATGAGCGCCAGGATCGGGGCGATGAACCCGAACGTGCAGGAACCCGAGAGCGCCCCGTACGTCAGGCCCAGGAGGAACGCCCCGCCCGCGCCGCGCACCTTCATGCGGCCCATGCGCCCCCCGGAGAGGGAGCAGCGGGCCACGCCGAGCATGTCCAGGGCCACCCAGACCAGCACGGCCCCCACGGCGATGGTCCAGTAGGGTCCGATGTCGCCCAGCATCCGCCCTAGCAGGGAGCAGGCCGCGCCGATGGCCGCGATAGTCAGGAAGAGGCCGGAGGTGAACGCCAGGGAGTACCCGGCGGCCTCGCGGCCCTCCATGAGCCGCCCCTGCCCGGCCACGTAGCCGACGATCAGCGGGATCGAGGCCAGGTGGCACGGGCTGAAGAGCACGCTCACCACGCCCCAGAGGAAGCATCCCGCCGCGGCCAGGGCGAAGCTGTCCACCATCCAGGCGTTGATCGTGAGGAAGAACTGGTCGAGCATGGGTGAACCCTACTGGGCCAGGAGTTTGTCCAGGACGGCGGCGATGGCCTGCTGGTCCATGAAGCCCTCGTGCCTGAACGTCTCCTTCCCCTGCCGGTCGTAGAAGATCTGCGTGGGGATGGCGCGCAGCCCGTACTTCTTGCCCTGCTCCGGGTTCTCCCACACGTCGATGAAGAGGATGGCCGCCCGGCCGACGTAGTCCTTCTCCAGGGCGGACAGGACGGGGATCATCATCTTGCAGGGGATGCAGGACTTGGCGCCCAGGTCGAGCATGGTCACGGTGTTCCTGGCCGGGGCCTCGGGGAGGTCGGCGGCCCGGACCGGAAGGGCCCGGGCCAGCAGGACGAGGACCGGCAGAGCCAGGACGCACAGGGCCGGTAGGAGCGCCAGGCGCCTGAGACGCGACATCAGGCTTGGGCTCCCGCGTCCATGGCGCTTTTGCCCGCGTTCATCACCTTGGCCACATCCGCCGGGTCCATGTCGAGTCGGCGGTCCTTCACCTTTTCAATGCCCAGGTCCGTGACGATCACATGATGCTTCAGGGGAATGCCCTCGCGCTCCAGGATGGCCTTGGCGCAGCCCACCTGGCAGCCGTCCAGCACCATCACCTGCGGGGTGTCCTGGGCGGACTTGACGAAGCCGCTCAGGCCCCCGCCGATCCCGGCCAGGCAGAACATCTTGCCGTAGCCCTCGCGCGTGAGCTCCACGGCGGCCTGGTTGGTCAGCTGTCCCACATTGGACCCTCCCGAACAGGCGAGAATCATGATGTCCTTTTCCTTCGAGCAACATGTAGCGGTCATGGCGGCCTCCCGGCGTTATCCGTTGATCCAGGCGGCGATCTCCGCCTTGGCGGGCACCTTGCCCACGCACTTCACCACGCCGTCCACGGCCACGGCCGGGGTGGAGAACACCCCCATCCGCGCGATCTCCTGGAAGTCGGAAACCTTCACCACCCGGGCGTCCACGCCCTTCTCGGCAACCACTTCCCGGACGAGCTTCTCGGTCTCGTGGCATTTGGGGCACCCCGGCCCCAGCACCTTGATTTCCATTTTTTCCCCCGGAGGTTACAGAATGAAGTTGAACAGATAGCCCACCAGCAGGATGCCCAGGCCCACCACGCCCGCGAACGTGGCCAGCAGGCGCGGCTTGAGCACCTTGCGCAGGATGATCATCTCCGGCAGCGAGAGCGCGATGACGGCCATCATGAACGCCAGCACCGTGCCCAGGGCCGCGCCCTTTTCCAGCAGCGCGTGCACCACGGGGATGATGCCGGCCGCGTTGGAATACATGGGGATGCCCAGGGCCACGGCGGCGGGCACGGACCACCAGGCGTCGCGTCCCATGATGGAGGCCATGAAGCCCTCGGGCACATAGCCGTGGATGCCCGCGCCCACGGCGATGCCCGCCAGCACCCAGGGCCATGTGCGGCCCACGATCTCGCGCACGGCGGTCCACCCCGCGCGGAGCCTGCCCGCCCAGGTCAGCTCCTCTTCGGGGAGGTCCTGCCCGGCGTGGATCAGGCGCACCCATTCCTCCAGATGGCCTTCCATCTTCAACCGGCCGATCACCCAGCCGCTGACCATGGCCACCACGAGGCCCGTGACCAGATAGAGCCCGGCCACCTTCCAGCCCATGAGCCCGTAGAGCAGCACCAGCGCCACCTCGTTGACCATGGGCGCGCTGACCAGGAAGGAGAAGGTGACGCCAAGCGGCACCCCGGCCGTGACGAAGCCCACGAAGAGCGGCACGGCCGAGCAGGAGCAGAACGGCGTGACGATGCCAAGGAGAGCGGCCAGCACGTTGCCGAAGGCCTCCCTGCGCCCGGCCAGCAGCCTGCGCGCCCGGGCGGCCGTGAAGAACGAGCGCAGCACGCCCACGCCGAACACCACCAGCGTGAGCAGCAGGAGCACCTTGGGCCCGTCGTAGAGGAAAAAGGCCACTGCCCTGGCGAGGCTGTCGCCCTTGGCCATGCCCAGCAGGCCGTAGGTGAGGCCGTTCGCCCAGGGCTCAAGCTGCCCGTAGAGCGCCACCCAGAGGGCCAGCGCCGGGACTCCCAGGGCGAGGTAGCGCCTGAGCGCCACGCGTTCGTCCAGTTTTGCGTCCCGGGTTGCCGCCGCGGCCAGGCCGTCGCCGTCGCGGCGCGGGCCGCCCTCCGTCGCGCCGATGCGCAAGTCTTGTAATCCGTTCATTGCAATCCTCGTTCGTGGTGCCCGGAGCGGCCGGGTCGTTCCCGTGCCCGCGCCGGGGGCGTCGTAATTTTTGGGCATCCCGGCCTCGCGAACGCCGTGCGGCGTCCGCGCAAGCCATGCCCTGCTCAGCGGCCGGGCCTGGCCGCGCAGATGGATTCCCGGCGGATGCCGTCCAGGCCCTCCAACAGGCGGGCCACTTCGGGGTCGTCCTCCAGCCAGTCCTTCAGGTGTCCCAGGAGCGCCACGGCGTAGGGGCCGGCGTCCTGGGCCAGGGAGTAGTTCACCCACTGCCCGGCCTTGGCGCTCTGCACGAGCCCCGCGTCCTCCAGCGTCTTGAGGTGGTTGGAGACCGTGGGCTGGGCGATGCCCAGGGCCGCCTGCAACTCGCAGACGCACAAGGGCCTCTGGTGGAGCATCTTCACGATCTTCACCCGGTTGGGGTCGGACAGGGCCTTCATGACGCGGACGAATGCCTTCATGCTTGAATCTCCATATTTGCATGTAGCTATATGCTTGGTGTTGCGACCCGTCAAGGGGCGCTTCGCACATGGCGAGAGATTTCATTCCAGGGGGGGGCGGACGCGGAGGCGAGCCCCGCCGTACCTGGCTGCGCGGGCAGACGGAGGGAAGGGGGGGGCGTCGGATCGCGTCTGACGGGGGGGCAGGCAGGAAACCGGTCGCCCGGCCAGTGCCGGACCGGGCGCTCCGGCGTAACGCTGTCCTTGCGGTCGCGATCCGGGCTGGCCGTGTCCGCCGCGCGCCGTTCCTAGCGTCCGCGCATGATGTCGCGGTGGGGCGGCTCCCCGAAGAGGCGCTTGTACTCGCGGCTGAACTGGGCGGGGCTCTCGTAGCCCACGGCCAGGGCCGCCCCGGCGGCTGTCTCGCGCTCGGCCAGCATCAGGCGCTGGGCCTCGTAGAGGCGCAGGCGCTTGTGGAACTGCAGGGGGGAGAGGGTGGTCACCTCCTTGAAATGGCGGTGGAAGGTGGAGGTGGCCATGTTCACCAGGCGGGCCAGGCTGTCCACCTGGAGGGGCTCCCGGTAGTTGCTCTTGAGCCAGTTGATGGCCTTGGCGATCTGGTTGCCCTGGCTGCCCAGGGTGTTGATCCCGCGCAGGTGCGCCCCTTGCGGTCCCAGCAGCAGGCGGTAGTGGATTTCGCGCACGATCAGCGGCGCGAGCACGGGGATCTGCCCGGGCTTGTCCAGAAGCTCCACCAGGCGCAGGAAGGCCTCCAGCACGTCGGGGTCCACGTTGTCGATGGAGATGCCCTTGTTGCGGATGGTTGTGGATTCCTGGGGCGCGGGAGTCTCGGCCGCGAGGCGGGTGATCAGGCCCTTGTCCAGCACCAGGGCCACGGCCAGGAAGGGCCGGTCGCGCGTGGCGTCCAGCACGCAGGAGGAGCTGGGCATGTCCACCCCGGCCACCAGGCACTGGTTCTCGCCGTAGCGGTACTCCTCGGAGCCGAGCACGGAGCGCTTGAAGCCCTGCACGATCACGGCCGCGATGGGCTCCGAGAAGCAGTTCTCCACCTTGTGGGGCTCCTCGCGCCGCGAAAGGCGCAGGCCCTCCACGGCGGTCTCGTAGACCCCTTGCCCGGGCATGCGCGCAAGCAGTTTCTCTTTCAGCAGGCGGTTCGCACGCTGGATTCTTTCGGCATCGGTGTCGCTCATGGCCGCGCAAGTCCTCCGTTTCATGCGGGATGTGCGGCGGCTGTCGCCGCGCGCGCGACCTTTTCATAGCGCCTGCCCCCGCGTATGACCAGCGCCGGGAGAGGATCAGGCAAGAATCGGGCAGGATCGTGTCTACCGGGCCGGACCGCGCGGCCCTATACGCCCGGTCATCGGGGACCGGTACGCCACCGGCGAACCCATCCACCAGCAAGGAGACCGTGATGCTCACCAGAAAAATGCCCAAGACCGGCGACGAACTCTCCATCCTGGGGTTCGGCTGCATGCGCATGCCCTTGAAGGACGGGGCCATCGACGAGCCCCGGGCCATCGCCCAGATCCGCTCGGCCATTGAGGCCGGGGTCAACTACCTGGACACCGCCTGGCCCTACCACGGCGGGGCCAGCGAGCCCCTGCTGGGCAAGGCCCTGCAGGGCGGCTGGCGCGACCGCGTGAAGGTGGCCACCAAACTGCCCACCTGGCTCATCCACTCCCGCGAGGACATGGACCGCTACCTGAACGCCCAGCTGGAACGCCTGGGCACGGACCGCATCGACTACTACCTCGTCCACGCCCTGGACGGCGTTTCCTGGGACGCCATCGACAGCCGGGGCGTGCGCGCCTTCCTGGACCAGGCCAAGGCGGACGGCCGCATCGTCAACGCCGGGTTCTCCTACCACGGCCTGCCCGAGGACTTCGCGCGCATCGTGGACGCCCACCCCTGGGAGTTCTGCCAGATCCAGTACAACTACCTGGACCAGGAATATCAGGCGGGCACGGCGGGCCTGAAGCACGCGGCCTCCCGGGGCCTGGGCGTGGTGGTCATGGAGCCCCTGCGCGGCGGCAACCTGGCCCTGCCCGAAGCGCCCCCGGCCGTTGCCGCCCTGTGGGACCAGGCCCCCGTGAAGCGCACCCCCGTGGAGTGGGCTCTGCGCTGGGTGTGGGACCACCCGGAGGTGACGGTGGTTCTTTCGGGCATGAACGAGGAGTCGCACATCGCCCAGAACCTGGCCGTGGCCGCTCAGGCCGCGCCGCGCTCCCTGACCGCCGGGGAATTGGAGCTTGTGGAGCGCGTGCGGCGCACGTATCATGAGCTCATGCAGGTGGACTGCACGGGCTGCGCCTACTGCATGCCCTGCCCCGCGGGCGTGAAGATCCCCACCTGTTTCGATTTCTTCAACAAGATGCACATGTTCGGCAACGGCGACGAGGCCCGGTTCATGTATGCGGCCTTCGGAGGCGGCATCACGGGGGGCGGCACCACCGGGTTCGCCTCCCAGTGCGTGGCCTGCGGCGAGTGCCTGGAGAAGTGCCCGCAGCACATCGCCATCCCGGAGATGCTGGAGCGGGTGGCCGCCGAGATGGAGGGGCCGGGCTTCGAGGGCCTGCTGGCCGCGGCCAGGCAGCACCTGAAGAGGGACCTTTAGGGACGAAGCTTCCGTCCGGGCGGCGCGCCCCCGCGCCGCCCGGACCGGAACATCCACCGCAACCACCGACCGCGCGCGAGCGCAGCACCCGATGAACATACTCTATTACGACTGCTTCGCGGGCTTAAGCGGCGACATGAACCTGGCGGCCATGATCGGCCTGGGCGTGGACCCGGACCACCTGCGCGCCGAACTCTCCAAGCTGGGCCTGGACCACGAGTTCGAACTGCGCGTGGGCAGGGACTCCCGCCACGGCATCCACGGCGTGCGCGTGGACGTGGTGCTCGCGGAGCACGGGCACGGCCACGCCAACGGGAACGATCACGACCGGCACGACCATGAGCACCACCACGGCCATGAGCACGAGCACGGCCAGGGCCGGGACGAGCACCAGCACGCCCATGGGCACGAGATCGGGCACGCCCACGCTCCCTTCGGCTGTGGCACGCGCAAGCACGCGCCGGGGCATGGGGTTCCCCATGACCCCGGGGTCGATCAGGGGCGCGCGCCGGAGCGCGAGCCCGCTCACGGCCACGCCCGCAACGCGCCGTCAACGCTACGTGACACTGTTAGTCATACGAAATGTCATGCAGGGGCGGTCCCGGGCCACGCCCCGCACCGCAATCTGGCGGCCGTGGAGGCCATCATCCGCGCCAGCGGGCTCTCCGAGGCCGTGAAGCGGACCAGCCTGGACATCTTCCGCAGGGTGGCCGAGGCCGAGGCCACGGTGCACGGCAAGCCCCTGGAGGAGGTGCACTTCCACGAGGTGGGGGCCACCGATTCCCTGGTGGACATCGTGGGCGCGGCCGTGTGCTTCCACGCCCTGGGCGTGGACGCGGTGTGGGCCGCCCCCGTGGAGCTTGGCGGGGGCTTCGTGCGCTGCGCCCACGGCCTGATGCCCGTGCCCGCCCCGGCCACGGCGGAGATCCTCCGGGGCGTGCCCACCACGCGGGGCGCGGCCCGGCACGAGGCCACCACCCCCACGGGCGCGGCCATCGTGGCGTCCCTGGCCTCGCGCTTCACGGCCTCCCCGGCCATAGCCGTGGAGAAGACCGCCTACGGCATAGGCCACCGCGAGGCAGACATCCCCAACGTGCTGCGCGTGCACCTGGCCCGGGCCGAGGCCCCCGCCCCGCGCAACCCCGTGCAGGCCGCGCGCCTGCTCCAGTGCAACATCGACGACATGACCGGCGAGGCCCTGGGCGTGGCCATGGACCTGCTCATGGAGCAGGGGGCCATGGACGTCCACTTCGCGCCCATCCAGATGAAGAAAAACCGCCCGGCCACGTGCGTGTCGCTCCTGTGCGCCCAGGCCGACGAGGAGCGCTTCAAGGAGCTCATCTTCCGGCACACCACCACCCTGGGCGTGAAGAGCTTCCCCCTGGAGAAGACCGTGCTGGCCGTCTCCTTCGAGACCCTGGAGACCCCCCTCGGCCCCGTGACCCTCAAGAACGCCCTGTTGGACGGCAAGGTGCTGCGCTCCAAGCCCGAACTGGAGGACTGCCGGGAGCTGGCCCGCCGCCACGGCGTGCCCCTGGCCGAGGTCTACGCCGCCGTGCACGCCGCCCTTGCCGGACGGGGGAAGCCGTGAGCGCCGCGCCCTCCCTCTCTCCCGACCAGCGCCTGGAGCGTCTGGACGCGATCTTGCGCGCGGGCGGCCCGGCGGCCGTGGCCTTCTCGGGCGGCCTGGACAGCACGTTCTTGCTGCACGCCGCGCGCAAAGCCCTGGGGGACGGCCTCCTGGCCGTGACCCTGGAGACCCCCTACACGCCCGAGGGCGAGGTGCGGGAGGCCCGCGCGGCCGCCAGGGGCATGGGCGTGCGCCATCTGGTGCTCAAGACGCCCGTGCCCGAGGACATCCGGGACAACCCCCCCGAGCGCTGCTACCTCTGCAAGCGGCGGCTCTTCGGGCTGGTGGTCCGCACGGCGGCGCGCGAAGGCCTGCGCCGCGTCCTGGACGGCACCAACCGGGACGACCTGGGCGACCACCGCCCCGGCCTGCGCGCCGTGCGCGAGCTGAACGTGGAGAGTCCGCTCCTGGCCGCCGGGCTGGGCAAAGAGGACCTGCGGGAACTGGCCCGCGCCCAGGGGCTGGCGGTGTGGGACCGCCCGGCCGGGGCCTGCCTGCTCACGCGCCTGCCCCACGGCGTCCGCGTGGAGGAGGCCCAGCTGCGGCGCATCGACCAGGCCGAGGACTTCCTGCGCGAAGTGGGCTTCCCGGCCGTGCGGGTGCGCTGCCACGGCGACGCGGCGCGCATCGAGGTCCCGCGCGAGCGGGTGGGCGAGCTGCTGGAGGCCGAGGCCCGCCACGGGGTGGACGCCAGGCTCAAGGCCCTGGGGTTCGCCCACGTCTGCGTGGACCTGGCGGGCTACCGCACCGGAAGCCTCAACAAGAACGCCGCCCAGGCGGAGAAGGCATAGCGCATGGATTCGCAAGACAGCCTGAGACGGCTGCTGACCGGCATCCGGGACGGCAACCTGGACATCGAGGAAGGGGTGGAGCGCCTGCGGGACCTGCCCTTCATGGACCTGGGGCACACCAAGTTCGACCTGCACCGCTCCCTGCGCAACGGCTTCCCCGAGGTGGTCTACGCCGAGGGCAAGACCCCCGCTCAGGTGGGGGACATCTTCTCGCGCCTGCGCGGCCTGGCGGACGTGCTGGCCACGCGGGTCACGCCCGAAACGGCCGGGCACGTGCTCTCGCTGTGCCCCGAGGCGCAGTACAACCCCGCCGGGCGCACCCTGACCCTGCGCCGGGCCGAGCCCTCCTGGCGCGCGGGCGAGATCGCCATCGTCACGGCGGGCACGTCGGACCTGCCCGTGGCCGAGGAGGCCCGCGTCACCTGCGAGATGCTGGGCAGCCGGGCCTTCGTGGTCTCGGACGTGGGCGTGGCGGGCATCCACCGCCTGCTGGACCGCCTCGAAGCCATTCGCAAGGCGCGGGTGGTCATCGTGGCGGCGGGCATGGAGGGGGCGCTGGCCAGCGTGGTGGGCGGCCTGGTGCCGCAGCCCGTGGTGGCCGTGCCCACCTCGGTGGGCTACGGGGCCTCGCTCAAGGGGTTCACGGCGCTCCTGGGCATGCTCACATCCTGCGCCAGCGGGGTGACGGTGGTAAACATCGACAACGGCTTCGGCGCGGCCTGCGCCGCCTGCCGCATCAACAATCTCTTCCCGGACTGAGCGCCCGCCGAATCCAAGGCGGTCCGGCAATGGGCTGCTCTCCCGTCCTCATGGCGGCGTGAAATCCCCGTCGGACGCCAGTCGGATCGGCCCCTGGGCGCGGCGGGCGTGCCGCGTCAGGCGGAGAGCCTGCCTCGCAGGGGCAGGGTGAGGGGGATGGCGGCCAGCACGGTGAGGCCTGTGGCCTGAAGGGCCGGCTGCAGGCCCAGGGCGTCGGAGAGCATGCCGTAGCAATAGGGCGCCGCCGCGCCAGCGCCGATGGCCGCCGTGTAGTAGACCGCGAACGCCTGGCCGCGCCGCTCCCGGGGGATCAGCTCCGGCACGCTGCCGTAGAGCGCCGAGGACGTGCCGTTGAGCGCCATCCCCAGGATCGGGCACAGGCACAGCGCCCCCCAAAGGGGCAGCGGGGGCAGGGCCAGGATGAACGGGGCCGTGCAGGCCTCGGTGACGATGATGGAGCGCAGCACGCCCGCGCGGGAAGCCACCACGCCGCAGACGAGCTTGCCCGCGCAGCCCCCCGCGAAAACCAGCCCCAAAGCAATGCCCAGCAGGTTCATGTCCGCCCCCTTCTCGCGCAGGAGAAAGGGCAGGAAGGTGAGCAGGCCCATGCGCGTGGCGCTGTCCAGCACGCCGATGGCGTTGAGCGCGACGAAGCCGGGTGTGATGAGGTCGCGCATCCGGGTTGACGGGGCTTGCGCTTCCCGGACGTCGGGCGCGACGCCCCGCGCCGGTCGGCCGAAAAGGAAAGGCAGGGCCAGGCCCGTGGCCACACCTGCGAGGGAGAGCGCCTGGAGGGCGTTCTGCCAGTCCATGCGCGCCAGCAGAATCCCCGCTGCCGCCGGAAGCAGGAGTTTCCCCATGTCCCCGACGAAGTTGTAGGTGGAGAGGGCCACCCGGGAGCCCTGTCCCGCATAGGCCTGTGCGATGGCCGCCGAGGCCAGGGGGTGTTGCACGCTGGCCCCCACGCCGCCCAGGGCCAGCAACCCTCCCAGCGCCACGGCCGTATCCGCCGTGCCGGCCAGAAAGAGCGCGGCGCTGGCCAGCAGCGTGCCGACCACCAGGAGTCGGCACGGACCCAGGCGTCCCGCCAGCATCCCGGCGGGGATCTGGCACAGGGCCAGTGTTCCCGAATAGAGTGACTTCATGAGCCCCACCTGGGCGTAGCTCAGGGCGAAGACACCCTGCCAGACCGGGAAGAAAACGTAGAGCATGTCCGTGAAGCCGTCGTGCGCCAGGTGCGCCAGGCAGGCGGCCAGGAGCGTGCGGCGCGGGGCGGGTGTGGCGTGGTCCGGCATGAGGGGTTTCCGGGTTGGGGTGCGATCGTTCCCTTCTGGGGCATGCGGCCCGGCAGGGCAAGGCCTTCGAGGCCCGTTTTGCCAAGGCCCGGCGGCCCTGTCCGTCCGGACCGGGCCGCCGGGGTTGGGGCGGGCGTCTAGCCGGGCGTCACGGAGAAGGCTTCGTGGGCGGCGATGTCGCCCCGGGGCGGGTCGCCGCGCAGCGCCACGGCCAGCACGTAGGGGGCGGGCACGCCGGGGTAGGTCAGTCCTGGCGCTGTCGCGAACCCGAAGCGGGCGTAGTACCCGGGCTCGCCCACCAGCGCCACGCCGCGCGCGCCCAGGGCCTCGGCGCGGGCGAGCGCCGCGCGCACCAGGGCGGAGCCGATGCCCAGGCCCTGGAGATCGGGCACGACGCCCACGGGGCCCAGCAGAAGCCAGCCTTCGCGCTCCCGACCCACCGACGCGGGCGAGAGGGCGACGTGCCCGGCGGGCAGGCCGTCCTCCTCGGCCAGAAGGGAGACGCGGAGGGCGCGGGCCGCGCGCAGGCGCTCCACGATGAGGTGTTCGACAGGCTCCGCGCCGGGCGGGTGGACGGGATGTCCCTTGAAGGCGGCGTAGTGGATCTTGGCGATGCCGGGGGCGTCGCCGGGGCGTTCGTCACGGATGGTCATGGGGCGCTCCTTGTGCGCTGGGTTTCCGGGGCCGGCCGGTGGCCGGGGGGTGCACGCAGGGAGGGTCGCCGGGCAAAGCGCTAAGCGGCCTGCCGGGAGGGTCCTGGCAGGTGCGCTCTGGCGTAACGCGTTTCCGCAGGTGGTGCGGCCTTCCGGGAGGAAGGCCATCGGCCTGGGGCTAGCGTCCTCGGCTTTCGCCGGCAACCCGCGCCGCAAGGTCCGTGTGGGAAGTACGCAAACAGTCCTCGTGGGAATGTCGTCGGATGTGGGGCTGCGCTACCCCCGCAAGTCCCGGCCGTCAAGCGCCGGTGGAGTCTCAGGGACCGGCTTTGGCCTTTTCGAAGGCGGCGCGGACCTTCCGGAGCTTCTCGGGCCGGGTGAGGAATACGGGCCGTTCCGAAAATTGGAACGTCCTGGGTGCAGAAAGGGGGGGACACGTTCTCGCAAAGGTGCCCCATGATTCTCGATGAATGCATCTGCTCCCTGGACTCCTCCGGCGCGTTGCTGGTGGACCTGCGCCCGGTCTACGGTGAAGACGAAGGCGTGGTGCGTCTGCGCTCATGGGACGACGGGCTTGCGGTGGAACACCTCGGGCCGTCGGGCTGGCGGCCGGACCACTACGCCTTCGACATCCCTTTGGCCTGCCCGGATTGGACGGGCGGGGCCTCGCACCCCGTCCGACGGTTCACGGAGGGCGTGCCGGTTTGGGCTCTGGAGGTCGCGCGGCCGTTCCGTTACGGCCAAACGCGCCTGTTGCGGGTGTTGCGCGCCGCCCCCCGGATGCAGGACCTGGCCCGCGACGATCCGCACGTCTTCTGGCTCCTCTCCGACTGCCTGCCCGAAGGGCGACCGGCCGAACGCCTGAAGGGGCTTGCGCACCTGCGGCGGCGCGACATCCTGGCCCTGGCCCTGGGCAGCGGTTCGGAATCCATGGCGCGTTTGCTGCGCAAGCTGCGCAACCCCTCCTACGAGCCCTCGGACATGGACCTGCTGCGCCGCCTCTTCGGTTCCGACCTCTGGACGCGCCTGCGCCACCTGCCGCGCGTGGACTGGCAGGCCCTGAAGGTGGTGGGCCGAGAGCCCAGGCTGCTGAACTGCCGCTGCGTGCAGAACCTTTTATCCGCCGCGCAGGAGCGCAACGCCGCGCGCGAAACCTCAAGGCTGCGCGAACTCCTGCAGGACATCCGCCGCTTGGCGCGGGTGATGCGCCTGCCGGCGCCCGAAAGCCGTATCGAGCGCCTTCCGGACCTGGAGGCCGTGGAAGCCTACCACGACTCCCTGGCGCGCACCCTCTCGCGCAAGCGCAGGGCCGAGGTGGAAGCCCGCTACCCGGGACCGTTCCCGCCGCCGCCGCTCCCGGGCGACGCGGACATCGTGCCCGTGGCCACGGTGGGCGAACTCTTCGATGAGGGCGAGGCCATGCGCCATTGTGTGGCCAGCTACGTGGAGCGCGTGCTGTGGGGGGCCTGCGCCATCTACAGGGTGCTGGCCCCTCAGCGGGCCACCCTGGAGGTGGTGATCCTGGAGGACGGGAAGTGCCGGTTGGGACAGCTCAAGCTTTCGTGCAACCGGGAGGCCTCGGCCGAAACGCAGGCCCGGGTACGCCGCTGGATGGCCGGGGCCCGGGAGCGCCTACGCGCCGGGGGGGTATAGCGCGGCCATGGCCGTCAGTTCGGCGCGTACGGCTTCTTGAAATTCACCGGGGGCTTCCACCCTGGCCCTGGCCCCGAAGCTCAGAACCCAGGAAAGGGCTTCGGCGGCGCTCCCGGCCGTGAAGCCCAGGCGCACGCCCCCGTCGGGGAGCGTTTCCAGTTCCTGGTCCTCGCTCCAGATGCGCTCGCGCACGTAGGTGGCGGCCAGTCGGTCGAAGACCACCACGGCGCGCAGGGGTTCCTGGCGCATAATGCCGAAGCCGGAGCCGCCTTGGGCAGGGGCGGGGTGGGCGTGGCGCTGTCCGGTGGGCTCCAGCGACGAGAGGCGTTGCAGGGCCAGGAGCATGGGGCCGACCGTCCTGGAGGGGGCGTCGTCGCTGAGTTTCAGGCCGTGAAGGTACAAGGATTCCCGGTAGGAGACGCACTCAAGGGGCGCGAAGAGGTGTTCACGCGGCTCGCTGCGCCCCACGCCGGTGTAGCGTATGCGGCAGACGGCGCGCTCCTCGATGGCCTTGCGTGCGCTCTCCAGCAGGGCGGCGTGGCCGGAATAGTCGATGCGGCCCTTGCACTCGGCGCGCACGCGGCTCTCGAAGGCCTGGGCGCGCTCCCCGTAGTCGGGCAGGAGGGTTCCGGCGGCGGCCAGCGCGCCGTCGATCTGTTCCCGCACGGCCTCGGGCACCATGTGGCTCACCATGTCGCGGCACATCACCAGGCTCTGGAGCTGGCCGGGCGTGACGGGCAGGCGCGGCGGGCGCCCGGGCGAGCGGAAACGGTACCAGTTCTCGCGCCCCGTACGCCCTGTTTCCAGGACGTTCCAGCGTTGCTCGATGGCGCTGATCAGTCGCAGCACCGTCTGTTTGGAGCAGGAGAGCTCCCGGGCCAGCTGCGAGAGGGTGTAGGCCTTGCCCGTGAAGAGCAGCAGCGAATAGAGCGCCAGAGCCTTCTGGCCCGGGGTAGCGTCGTCTTGTTTGGGCGGCATGGGGAATTCTCCTGACCGAAGACCGGCGGGGCGACGATAACCGTACCGGCGGCCGTCCGTCCAGGTGGGGGAGGCAACGTACGGCGGGGAGGCCGTGGGCATGAAGGGCAAGAAGGGATTCACCGTGGCGGAGGGGGACTTTCACCCCCTGACCGGAACTCTTGCGCTGACGCTTCGCGAGCGCGGAGAGCGCGAACCCTTGCGCCTGCTGGTGGAGCCGCCCGTGCGGGGGATGCGCGTGTTTCGCCGCACTCCCGGGGGGCTTGTGGACCAGGGCCACCGGCTGCCCCATGCGCTTCTGGACGCGCCTCCGGGACGGGCCCACGCCCTGACGGGGCTGCGCGCCTTTCTTTCGGAACTTCCGCCCGAGGCCGTGCAGACCGCGCGGGGTATCGCCCATGGGCAGTACCCCTGCCTGGCCCTGCTGGGCTGCCACGAGGCCGCACGCCAGTTGTGGAGCACCTGCCCGGCGCTCCTGTGGATACTGGGCGTGGGCATTGCGGAGCGGCCCTACGCCAGCGACGAGATCGCGGGGCTCCTGAAGTTGTCCCACAAGGCGCTCTGCCGTGCGCTTTTGCCGGGGTGCGACGCGCGCGGCGTCACGCTGCTGCGCAGGCTCCGGGGCATGGCCTATTTCCTGGAGGACTTCCTGACCTTGCGCGCCCTGCTGCACCGGCCCGGGTTTCTGGAGCACGCCGCGCACCTTCCGGCCGTCTCCTGGCCTGCCCTGCGCATGGTTTCCGACGCGTTGATGGGCACGCCCAGGCTCATGGCCTCGCCCCTCTTCCGGGAAGCCCTTGCACGGGAAACGCCGGACCGGCAGGCGCTGGAACGCATCCGGGAGTACGTCCAGGACGCCCTGCGCCTGGGCGCGCGCCTTGGGATCGAGCATCCCGAGCGCGCCCTGCGCCAATGCCCGGACCTCTCCAGGCTGCGACGCCTTCACGACCGCTGGACCGGGCAGGTCCACGCCCTGGATGTGGGCGACATCCTGGGCCGCACGGCCCTGGCCTATCCCCCGCCTCCGGTGGCGGGAACGGCGGACATCCTCCCCGTGACAGGCGCGGCGCAACTGCATGCTGAAGGGCGCGCCATGCGCCACTGCGTATTCTCCCACCTGGAGGACGTGCTGGCCGGGCGCGCCTACGTCTACAGGATGGTCGCGCCACAGCGCGCCACCGTGCGCATCGAGCGCGCCGGGGCAGGCTGGAGGTTGGGGGAGATGCGCCTGGCGGGCAACGTGCTGCCCTCGGATCACGCGGTCGGCGAGGCATGGGCCTGGCTCGACCGGGCGCGGCGCGCCGGAGTTCGGGAATCTGGAACGACGAAGGCGTAGCGTTGCTGTCGATGTCGGTCGGCAGAAGCATGTTGGCCGAACAATCTTCGTGTAACCCTACCAAGGAAAGGAGGGTTTTGGAATGCTTGTTAAGATGGCTAAGGTTTTCTAAAGGTAATGTGTCGAAGAACAGCGTCGTTGTTTCGCGTGTTGAGCATCGACTGGTTTCAGCCGTCGCCTATCCGGAGTTTGTCGTATGAATATGACCTGTTGTGTCCGGCTTGTGCTCCCTTCCCCGCGTCTTTCCGCCACCTCTCCCCCAGTCCAGTAAAAACGAACAGCAGGCTGTCGTCCCACGTCGCAAAGCGTCGGGGTGCGTGCGCCCCGTGCCGGGGGGCGGCGTATCGTTCCGCGAGCGCGAAGGAAAACAGACAGGCAGGGACAATCTCCCCCCCGGTGTCCGTCGGTGTGATCGCAAGGCAAGGGTAACGTCAAAAGGGCGGCGTTCCGCCCAACCATCCAGGAGGATCGCATGGCAGTCAGTCTGGTCAAGGGACAGAAAATCTCGCTCGCCAAGGAGGCCCGGCCCGGCCTCACGCGCGTGATCATGGGCCTGGGATGGGACGCAGCCAAGAAAAAGGGGATCTTCGGCTTCCTGAAGAGCCCGGCGGCCATCGATCTGGACGCCTCCTGCGCCCTGTTCGACGCGGCGGGAGACCCGGTGGACGTGGTCTGGTTCAGGCAGCTCAAGAGCAAGGACGGGAGCATCGTGCACACCGGGGACAACCTCACCGGCGAAGGCGAGGGCGACGACGAACAGGTCATCGTGGACCTCTCCGCCGTCCCGTCGGGCGTGAAGTCGTTGGTGTTCACGGTCAACAGCTTCCGGGGGCAGACCTTCGACGAGGTGGAGAACGCATACTGCCGCATGGTCGACGCCTCCAACGAGCAGGAAATCGCACGCTACCAGCTGAGCGGGGGCGGCAGGCACACCGCCATGATCATGGCCAAGGTCTACCGCCACAACGGAGAGTGGAAGATGCACGCCATCGGCGAGCCGGCCTCCGGGCAGACGATCCAGGAGCTGGTCCCGGGCATGCGGGCGCATCTGTAGCGGAAACCTCAAGCGCAAGGAGAATGTGTCATGGCGGTATCTCTTGTTAAGGGCGGCAACGTCTCGCTTTCCAAGGAAGCCCCGGGCATAGAGTCGATCCTGGTGGGCCTGGGCTGGGACGCCAGGGCCACGGACGGGGCCGACTTCGACCTGGACGCCAGCTGCTTCATGCTGGGCGAAACGGGCAAGGTTCTGGGTGACCACGGATTCATCTTCTACAACAAGCTCAAGAGCGACTGCGGCTCCGTGGAGCACACCGGGGACAACCTCACCGGCGAAGGCGAGGGCGACGACGAGTCGATCGTGGTGGACCTGAGCAAGGTCCCCTTCGGAATCGCCAAGCTGGCCTTCACCGTGACCATCCACGAGGCCGATTCGCGCAGGCAGAACTTCGGCATGGTCTCCGGGGCCTACATCCGCATCGTGGACCGCAAGTCCGACAAGGAGATCGCCCGGTTCGACCTCTCCGAGGACGCCAGCACCAACACGGCCATGACCTTCGGCGAGGTCTACCGCCACGGCGGGGAGTGGAAGTTCCGGGCCGTGGGGCAGGGTTACGACGGCGGCCTGGGGCCCCTGGCCAGGAACTTCGGGGTTAAAGTCTAGCGGAAGGCCCGCCCGCCCGGGAAAGATCCCGGGCGGGGCGAATTCCCGTAAGGGACAGGGGGAAGCGTCATGCGCAACATGCACCAGAGCAAATGGGTGCGCTTCGGCCTGGCGGGCGGTGCGGGCGGCCTGCTCGCGGGCATGGCCTACCATCTGCTGGAGCCCCGCGGAGCGGCGCTCACGTGGATCGTCGGGGTGTGTCTGGTCTGCGTGATGGCCGCGGGGGCCATCGTCTGGGCTCAGCATCGCTACCAGGGACGCGCGGGCCTGCCCTGGGGGCCTCTGGCCCGTTGCGCGGCCGTCACGCTGCCCGGTGGCGCTCTGGCGGGGTTCATTGCCTACCATTCGGGCTTCTTCACCTCGGGAGTTCTGGGGCTGGGCTCGGATTACGGCCGGTTCTTCGGCTGGGTGATCGCCGGAGCGCTCGCGGGCTGGGCCGTGGCGGCCAGCGTGCCCAACCTCAAGCGCGGGCACGCGGCGCTGGGCGGCGCGGCGGGCGGTCTGGCGGGGTGCTCGGTCATGTACCTGCTGGGCCATAGCCTGGTGGCGGGACTGGCGGTCCAGGGGCTGGCCATCGGGGTGTGCGTGGCCCTTGTCGAGGTGGTGTTCCGCAAAGCCTGGCTGGAATACGAGGCGCTGCCGGTCTCGGAGGGCGTCACCCTGCGGAAGCGCGTGCGCCGGGTGGTGGCCCTGGGCGACAAGCCCATTGTGTTCGGCGCGGGCAGGGCGGTCGACATCGTTCTGGCCGATGGCATGGGCTACCCCGAGGAGGCGGCCCGTCTGGAGGTGCGGGGGGCGCGCATCGTGCTGGAGGACCGCATCAACCGGCTGAGCCGTGATCTCCAGAACGGCAGCAGGGGCCAGGTCGGCAACGTGGAGTATCTGGTGCGCGAGAGCCTGCCCACGGCGTCCGCGCCCTAGAGCGGGTGGCGCCGCGCGGGGGATGAGTGCGGCCAGGCGCGGTGCGGTCGCGCGACGCAAGGAGAGGACATGAGACTGACTCGGGGACAAAAGGCCAGACTGGCGGAGCTTGCGAACACGCAAGAGTTCCAGGTGGGGGTATCCCTGGACTTCCGGGGCCAGGGCGGCGCCGACGTGAGCTGTTTCGGCGTGGACCAGGACGGACGGCTCTCGGACGACCGTTACTTTATCTTCTACAACCAGCCCGCCTCGCCCGAAGGGGCGATCAGGATGCTCGGCCCGGCCTCCGGGGATGCGGAGCGCTTCGCGCTGGACCTGGCCCGGCTGCCCCAGGGCGTGCGCAGGCTGGTGTTCGCCGCCGCGGTGGACGGCCCAGGCGTGATGAGCCGGCTTTCCGCCGGTTGTGTGCGCCTGCTCGCGGGCAACGAGGAGTTCGCGCGCTTCGAGCTGTCCGG
Organism: Fundidesulfovibrio magnetotacticus; assembly: GCF_013019105.1. Taxonomy (NCBI): domain Bacteria; kingdom Pseudomonadati; phylum Thermodesulfobacteriota; class Desulfovibrionia; order Desulfovibrionales; family Desulfovibrionaceae; genus Fundidesulfovibrio; species Fundidesulfovibrio magnetotacticus. The sequence continues at coordinate 5,058 of NZ_BLTE01000016.1, read as the reverse complement.
AGAGGACTTCGCCCAGGAGAAGGCCATCATCCTTTTGGAGGTGTATTTCAAGGATGTCTGGCGCGTGGCGGCGGTTGGCCAGGGCTTCAGCGGCGGACTCGGGGCGCTGCTGGCTCACTTCGGTGGCGAGGAGCTCAAATCCCGGACGCCTTCCCCTTCCCCTGAACCCGCTCCGGCCAAAGTGGTCCTGGAAAAACGCGGGGATCGCCGCACCGTGTCCCTGGAGAAACCGGGAAGCCCCCAACCCATCCGCGTGAATCTGAACTGGACACGCAAGGCCGTGAAACGTGGCATTTTCGGCGCCAAAGCCAAAGAGGCGGACCTGGACCTGGGCTGCATGGTGGAGATGCAGGACGGCTGGACCGACGTGATCCAGGCTCTGGGCGACTCCTTCGGCAGCGTGAGCGACACCCCCTACATCCGCCTGGACAAGGACGACCGCAGCGGGGCCTCCGACGACGGTGAGAACCTGGTGATCATGCGCCCGGACCTCATCAAACGGGTGCTCGTGTTCGCCTTCATCTACGAGGGCACGGCCCGGTTCTCCGACGTGGAGGCCCGAGTGAGCGTCACCGACGCGCTGGGCAACCAGACCGTGGTGGGCCTCGACAACCCGGCGTTCTCGGACATGTTCTGCGCCGTCTGCCTGATCGAGAACACCGGGGGCTCCATCGGCATCGTCAAGGAGGAACGGTACTTCAAGGGACACAAACAAGCGGACAAGCACTACCGCTTCGGCTTTACGTGGACGACCGGGTCCAAATAGCGCCCGGCAAAGACCGTGCGCCGCAGCCCGAAACCTTTTCGCAACCGTCATGACGTGGAGGTTGAGATGATCGGCGATTATTCCCTGTTCGAGGCAGGGCTCTTTATGGGCATCGTGGCCCTCTCGCTGTGGACGGACCTCAAGGCCCACACCCGCGACGAGGCCGTGAGCGTGCGCAGCGCGGCGCTGTGGTCCGGATTCTGGATTCTGCTCGCGTTCGCCTTCTCGGGCTACGTGGGGGCCACCCACGGCTGGGGCGACGCCTCCTTGTTCCTCACGGGCTACATCCTGGAGAAGTCCCTGTCCGTGGACAACCTTTTCGTGATCATGGCCATCTTCTCCTCCTTCTGCATCAAGGACGCCTTCCAGCACCGGGTGCTCTACTATGGCATCCTGGGCGCGCTGGCGCTGCGCCTGGTCTTCGTGGCGGCGGGCAGCACGCTGGTGATGATCGGCGGCAAGTACGTCCTGGGCTTCTTCGGCCTGTTCGTGCTCTGGTCGGCCTACAAGATGTGGAAGGAAACCGGCGGCGACGACGGCGAGATCGAAGACTACACCGACCACTTCTCCGTGCGCTGGACCAAGAAGTTCTTCCCCGTCCACCCCTTCATGAAGGGACACGACTTCTTCACCCGGGAGAACGGCCGCCTGCACGCCACGCCGCTCTTCCTGTGCCTGGTCTGCGTGGAGATAGCCGACGTGATGTTCGCCTTCGACAGCGTGCCGGCGGTCATCGCCGTCACGCAGAAGCCGTTTCTGGTCTACACGTCCAACATCTTCGCCATCCTGGGGCTTCGCTCCCTGTACTTCCTGCTGGCGGCCGCCAAGCGCTATCTGTGCCACCTTGAGAAGGCCGTCATCGGAATACTTGTGTTTATTGGTCTGAAGATGCTGGTGGATGTCGCGGGAATCGTGCATATTTCCCCCCAGGTGAGTCTTACCGTCGTGAGTACCCTGTTGGCCTTCGGCATCATCGGCTCCTACATGTTCCCGGAGCCTCTGCCTGCGGCGGAGCATGCAGACCGCTGCACAACCCCCGATAGCGGCCAGGGCGACTGACATCGCGGAACCGGCGCGGGCGCTGCCCCGTGCCGGACCCGCATTGTTGCGCGCGAAAAGAAAGGAGTGAACGACGATGCTCGACAAATTCGTAGCCTGGGCCAAGGACACCGCCGGCACCCTTGCCACACAGGTGCGCAAATACCGCAACAGGGACTTTCTGGAGGCCGCCATCGCGGGGTGCGCCATGGTGGCCGCAGCCGACGGCGTCATCGCCCCGGAAGAAAAGCGCAAGATGATGGGTTTCATCAGCCACAACGACGCCCTCAAGCACTTCGACGCCGCCGAAGCCATCGCGCTCTTCGAGAAATACGCGGGACACTTCCAGTTCGACCCGCTCATCGGCAAGGGCGAATGCCTTAAAGCCATCGCGCCGCTCAGGAAACGCCCGGAAGAGGCGCGGCTCATGGTTCTGGTCTGCTGCGCCATCGGCACGGCGGACGGCTGCTTCGACGCCAACGAAAAACAGGCCGTCCGCGAAATCTGCGCCGCCCTGGAGCAGAACCCCAAGGACTTCAACCTGTAAGGGCGCATCGGACGCTGGCGCGGCGCCACCGCGCGACATGCCGGACCAACGACAGGACTGGGCCAAACCATGGTGAACTTGATCAGAGGACAGCGGGCGAAACTCTCCGACCTACTGCCGGGCCGGCAGTTCCGGGTGGGCTTCAAGGCCGATGGAGGCCGGGGCGCGTTCGACATTTCCTGCTTCATCCTGGACGGGCAGGACCGGGTCCTCTCCGACGGGGCCATCGTGTTCTACAACCAGATCTGTTCCGAGTGCGGCGGGGTGGCCCTGCTGGGCCCTCACGGCGGGGATTCCCAGGTGGCGGAGATCGACCTCGACCTGCTCCCGGCCGGCGCGCGCAAGGTGGCCTTCGCCATCACCCTGGACGGCCGGGACATCTCGGAGATCCCCTCCGGGCACGTGCGCCTGATGCATAAGGGCCACGAGGCCGCGCGCTACGAGTTTTCGGGGATGGATTTCGCCGGGGAGACCGCACTCATCGCCATGGAGCTCTACATCAAGGACGTGTGGCGGGTGCGCGTGGTGGGGCAGGGGTTCGTGGGCAAGGGTCTGGAGCACCTAATAGGGCACTTCGGCGGCGAGGTCGCCGAATCGGCCCCGGACGCATCGAGCGGGAAGTCGCAGGCCGGGATCCCCGACGCGCAAGCCGAGGAGCTGCTGGCCCGGGCCCTGTCGCGGAACAGTCCGGCCCAGGCGCTCCTGGACGGGCCGAAGTCCGGCCCCGAGGTGGCTCTGGGCCCCGAGTCCTCCGCGCGCGAGCTGCAAGGCCCCGCCGTGCTGCACGGGCCGCGCACTCTGGACGGCAGGGGCGCCACCCTCTGGACCGCCAGCGGTCCGGCGCTCCTGGTGGCGGGGGAGGGCGTGACGGTGCGCAATCTGCGGGTTGAAGTCACGAAGGATGGCGCGCGCGGAGACGAAGCCTGCGCCGTGGTGATGCTGCCCGGGGCGCGGGCGGATTTCGAGAATGTGGAGGTGCGCGGGAACGTGCGGGGCGTCCCCGGGGAGGAGGGCGAGTGGAACCTCCCGGCGTCGCTGCCCCTGGGGATTCTGGGGCGCGCACACGAGTACGTCTTCGTGGCGGGCGTCACGCTGCCGGTGCCCTGTACGGTCCACGCCTCGGTGTCGGGGATGCGCGTTGAGCCGGAGAGCCTGCCCGCCGGAACGGGCGAACTGCGCCTGCATGTCAGGGGAGGATCATTCTTCAACGATACGGTGCTCCATGGCCGCATCGAGCTGAGAACGAGGTGTTTTCGGCGTGCGATCATGGTGACGGGCCATGTGGTGGATGCGGCGGCCCAAGGCGTCGCGCCGCCGCCCGGCCCGATACGGCTCTGAGGCCGCCTCGCGGCAGTCCCTGGTGGGAAACAACCCTTCAATCAACCGTCAAGGAGGCAAAGCAATGTCAGACGAACCTGGAAGAAGGCTTCCGGTCTACCTGGTGGTGGACACCTCGGGCTCCATGTCCGGCGAGAAGATCGAATCAGTGCGCCAGGGCATCAAGGCCCTGCTGGCGGACCTGCGCGGCGATCCGCAGGCCATCGAAACCGCGTACCTCTCCGTGATCACGTTCGACTCCTCGGCCCGCCAGAATACCCCCCTTTCGGAGCTCATGCTCTTCAAGGAACCCGCGCTGGACGCCGATGGCACCACGGCCATGGGCGAAGCCCTCAGGCTCCTCAAGGACTGCATTGAACGGGAAGTGAAGAAGAGCTCCAGCACCCAGAAGGGAGACTGGAAGCCCCTTATCTTCCTGCTGACCGACGGCCAGCCCACCGACTCCTGGGAGTCCGCCGCGGAGGAGCTGAAGAAGTCCCGGCCCGCCAACATCGTCGCCTGCGCCATCGGTTCCGACGCCGACGTCGGCCCGCTCAAGCGGATCACGGAGATCGTGGTGCGCATGGAGGAGGTGCAGCCCGAGACCTTCAAGGCCTTCTTCAAGTGGGTGTCCTCGTCCATCAAGGCCACATCGGCAAGCGTGAACACCCAGGGCAACGCTGCGGTGAACATTCCGCAGCCACCCTCGACCATTCAGATCGTGCCTTAGCGAGGCCGGGGCTCCCGCGCGCGCGGGAGCCCCGCCGGTTGCGCAGTGCTGGGGAATCCGAGGGGGGCGCGAAGAACATCGAGTGCGATTGCATGCGAAGCGACAAACGCGGAACGACGGTCCGTCTGATGGTCAAGGTTGTCGGCGGGGCCGACGCCGCGGCCCGACGAGGCGCACGCTCCGCCGAACGGTCGGCTTCAGGAATGACAACGCGCCATTCAACCGCCAAGGAGGCACTGCAATGTCGGACGAACTCGCAAGAAGACTCCCCGTCTACCTGGTGGTGGACATCTCCGGCTCCATGGCCGGTGAGAAGATAGAATCGGTGCGCCAGGGCATCAGGTCCCTGCTGGCGGACCTTCGCTGCGAACCGGTGGCCATCGAGACGGTCTGCCTCTCCGTGATCACGTTCGGCTCCTCGGCCCGCCAGGAATCCCCGCTCTCCGAGCTCATGCATTTCCAGGAGCCCGTGTTGCGCCTGGACGGGGCCACCTCCATGGGCGCCGCGCTCCGGCTCCTGAAGGAGTGCATCGAACGGGAGGTGAAAAAGAGCTCCAGCACCCAGAAGGGCGACTGGAAGCCCCTTATTTTTCTCATGACCGACGGCCAGCCCACCGACACCTGGGAGGCCGCCGCCGAGGACCTGAAGAGAGCCAGGCC